>JBBSVF010000026.1:0-18200 GCA_038233745.1 Gemmatimonadales bacterium | reverse complement strand
AGCGCTCTGTCGAGGGCCTGCTCAGCCGCTGCGTCCAGCATGAGATCGATCATCTGGACGGCCGGTTGTTCCTGGACTACCTCAGCGTGCTCAAGCGAACAGCGGCGCTGGCCAAGTGGAAACTTCTGGTGAGCGACTACCCCGGAAACCTGCGCCGCGTGGCGCTCGAGACTCCTGAGGATCGCCAGGATCACGAGCACCCGGACGAAGAGCTGTGACGCAGCGGTGAGGGTGCTCTTCTGGGGAACTCCCGAATTCGCGGCGGCGCCGCTGCGTGCGCTCATTGGCGAGGGATTCGACGTGGTGGGCGTGGTGACGCAGCCCGACCGCGCCGTGGGCCGCTCCCGGAGCACGCTGCAGCCGTCGCCAGTGAAGCTGGTGGCACTCGAGGAACGCATTCCGGTGCTCCAGCCCGAGCGTCCGAAGGGCGACGACTTTCTGGCGAGCCTAGACGCCCTCGAACCCACGATCAGCGTCGTCGTGGCATACGGGCACATTCTTCCGCGCGCGGTGATCGACCGTCCTGCACTGGGCACGGTGAACATCCATGCCTCCCTGCTGCCCGCGCTGCGTGGCGCCGCGCCGATTCAGGCGGCCATTCGCGAGGGACATGCCGAGACGGGAGTGACCATCATGCAGATGGTGCCCGAACTCGATGCCGGGCCGATCCTGCACACGGCGCGCACGCCCATCCTGGACGACGAGACGTACGCCGAACTGGCCATGCGGCTCAGCGAACTCGGAGCGAATGCGCTCATCGAGGCGCTGGCGCTCATGGAACTTGGCGCGCTCACTCCCATGGCGCAGGATGCCGCGCTCGCCACGTACGCGCCCAAGATCACCCGCGACATGGCGCGCGTGAACTGGACCGAGTCGGCGTACGACGTGAGCCGGCTGATCCGGGCATACGATCCGCGGCCCGGCGCGTGGAGCCGGCTGCACCATACGGATGTGAAGGTCTTTGGCGCGCGCGTGGCGCCCCGCGGCCCTACGCGCGAGGCAGGCGAAGTCCTGGCGTTCGATGACTCCGGCATGCTGGTGGCGTGCGGCGCCGGGGCGGTGCGCCTGGCCGCCATCCAGCCCTCGGGCAAGCGGCGGCTGTCGCCGGTGGAGTGGGCACATGGACGCGGCATCGCCGTTGGCGATCGCTTCGAACTGCCACCGCGCAGCGACGCGTAACGCGTCAAGCTGCCCATGACGGACACTGCGGCGGTACCGGTTCTGCACATCGTCACCACCGATACGATCATCGCGCGCCCGGACTTCGTGGACGTGGCCTGCGCGCTGATGACGGCAACGGGAGCGCGCGGTGCGCTGCATCTGCGCACCTCCGCGCTGTCCGCTGCGGAGCTCGAACGCATTGCGGAAGGACTCGGTGCCGTACAGGCCATGACGGGTTCGTGGCTCGTCATCAACGATCGCGTCGACGTCGCGCTCGCAACGGGAGCACGCGGCGTGCAACTCACTCGCCGCTCGCTTCCGGTTCAAGAAGCCAGGACGCTCACACCGCAGCTGGCCCTGGGCGCCAGCGTTCACGATCTCGCAGAAGGACGGGCTGCAGCCGCTGCCGGGGCGGATTGGCTGGTGGCCGGGCATGTGTTCGCCACCCCTTCGCATCCGGGGATTCCGCCAGCGGGCCCGGATTGGGTGCAGGAACTGTCGCGCGGCTCGACACCAGTGCTGGCGATCGGAGGTGTCACGCCGGATCGCATTCCTGCCCTCCGCGCACTCGGCGTGCACGGCGTGGCGGTGATCCGCGGGATCTGGGAAGCCGTAAATGCCGAACAGGCCGCTGCAGAGTATCTTTCACGGTATGACGACGCTGCCAGCGCACGATGAGTCCACGCTCGACCTGACGGTCAACGGGGACCCGAGAACGACGCCCGTCGGCACCTCGCTTGCCGCGTTCCTCACGAGCCTGGACCTCGACCCGCGCCTCGTGGTGGTCGAGCTCAATCGCGCGATTCTCCGCGACCGCGACGCCTACGGCGGGATCGGCCTGTCGGAGGGCGACGTCCTGGAGATCGTGCACTTCGTTGGGGGCGGCTGATGGCGACGTCGATCGCTGCTGAGACGGACACGGAGTTCGTGATCGGCGGGCGCACCTTCGCGTCGCGGCTCATGGTGGGCACCGGCAAGTACGCGTCGAACTCGCAGATGATCCACGCCATCGAGGCCTCGGGCGCCGAGGTGGTGACGGTGGCCGTTCGGAGGGTGGATCTCGATCGCGCGAAGGACGAAGGGATGCTGCACCATCTCGACCCCGCGCGCTACTTCCTGCTGGCGAACACCGCGGGATGCTTCACGCTGGACGACACGCTGCGCTACGCGAGGCTCGCGCGCGCAGCGGGATTCAACGAGTGGGTGAAGCTGGAAGTGATCGGCGATCAGCAGACGTTGCTTCCCGATGCCGCGGCGACGATCGAAGCCACGCGAATCCTCGCGGCAGAAGGGTTCCGGGTCATGGCCTACACCAACGACGATCTGATCAGCGCGCTTCGACTGGAAGACGCCGGCGCGGTCTGCGTGATGCCACTCGCGTCGCCCATCGGTTCCGGACTCGGCCTGCTGAATCCCTTCGCGATTCGCACCATCAAGCATCGCCTGAGTGTGCCGGTGATTGTCGACGCTGGCGTGGGCACCGCGAGTGACGCTGCGCTCGCAATGGAACAGGGAATCGACGGCCTGCTGATGAACACGGGGATTGCCGCCGCTACCGATCCGGTGCGCATGGCGCGCGCGATGCGCCTGGCTGTGGAAGCGGGACGGTTGGCCTATCTGGCGGGACGCATGCCTCGCCGCGAGGTGGCGGTGCCGTCGTCGCCCACCACGGGCATGCTCGGGACGTGACAACGCCGAAGCGCCCCGTCACGATGGCGCCCGGTGCCTCCGTGACGGCAGCGCGCGCAGTGGCGGCGGAGATTGCCGCGGACCTGCGAGGTGGCGATCTCCTGGACCCCAGCTTCGAGCGACGAACGCACGGGCTTGACCCCCGCGATCGCCGGTGGACGCGCGAGCTGGTGTACGGAATG
This sequence comes from Gemmatimonadales bacterium, assembly GCA_038233745.1. GTDB lineage: Bacteria > Gemmatimonadota > Gemmatimonadetes > Gemmatimonadales > Gemmatimonadaceae > AG11. Next base: position 15,168 of record JBBSVF010000026.1, on the reverse strand, counting down.
CTGCGCCAGCGCAACCGGCTCGACGCTCTGCTCTCCGCGCGCGTGAGTGGTGGGTATTCGCGACTGGATGCCGACGTGATCGACATGCTGCGCCTTGGCGCACAGCAGCTGCTCGCGATGGACAGTGTGCCCCCGTACGCCGCAATCGCGCAGACGGTGGAGCTGGTGAAGCGCCGGAATGGCATCGGCGCGAGCAAACTGGCGAATGCGGTGCTGCGCCGCCTCGATCGCGAGCGCGAGTCGCTCACGCTGCCGGCCGAGCCGGACGCGGTCGAGGCGCTGGCCACCGCGCAGTCGCATCCGCGCTGGCTCATCGACCGCTGGGTGGCCCGCTGGGGGATGGAGGAGACCGCCGCGTTGCTGGTGGCCAACAATCGAGAGGCTCCCCTGATCGCGCGGCCGTACAACATCGTGCGCGAGCAGTTGGAGAGCATGCTGGAGAGCGCGGGCGTCACCACGGGCGACGCGCCACTCGTGCCGGACAGCCTCGTGCTCGAATCTGGGGTGGGCTCCCTCACCGAACTCGGGGCCTTTCGTCAGGGGTTGTTTCACCTGCAGGATCCTGCGTCCACACTGGTCACCCGCTACGCCTGCTTTGCGTCACGGAGCACCGTCGCGGACCTGTGCGCCGCGCCAGGGGGCAAGTCGCTGGAGGTGGCGCGCGTGGCGGCCACCGTACTCGCCTCCGATCTCTCGCGTGGCCGGCTCAGACGCGTACGCGAGAACGTCGCACGCCTGGACGCGCCGAATATCGTGCCCTTCGTGGCGGATGCGCTGCATCCCGCGGTGGCCGAGGTGGACGGGGTGCTCCTCGACGCGCCCTGCACCGGCACTGGCACCTTCCGGCGGCACCCCGATGCCCGTTGGCGGTTGCGCGCGAGCGACTTCGCCACGCTTCCGGCGCTGCAGCGCGGCATGCTGCGCGCCGCGGCATCAGCGGTTCGTCCGGGCGGGCTGCTCGTGTACAGCACCTGTTCGCTGGAGCTCGAAGAGAACGACGAACAGGCGTCACGGTTTCTCGTCGAGCATCCTGACTGGACCCTGGAGCCGCCACCGGAAGGCGTCGTACCTGACACGGTGCTCGATGGTGGCTACCTTCGTGTGCTGCCGCAGCGCCACGGCACCGATGGCGCTTTTGCCGCCCGATTTCGTCGCCCACGCACCGGAGCCGCCGCATGAGCTGGCGAACTGGGGTTCGAACTTCGCTGATCTATCTCGTCAGCATCGTCGCTGGCTTTCTGCTCGCGTATCTGATTGTCGCGTTCGTGGTGTTTCCTGCGGGTGTGATCCCGCGCGACGTGAAGGTGCCGAATGTCACCGGCCTCTCATACGACGAAGCCGTGCAGCGTCTCACCGAAGCGGGATTCACCGCCGAGCAGGGCGAGCAGCGCTACAACAACTCCGCGCCCAAGCTCACGGTACTGGAGCAATCGCCGCCGCCGGGGGCTCGCGAGGGGCTCGGGAATGCCGTGACACTGGTGGTGAGCGGGGGTCAACGCATCTCGGCGGTGCCGACGGTCACCGGCATGTCGCGTGAGGAGGCCCAGGTGACGCTGGAGAAGGCGGGCTTCGACCTGGGCGAGATCACGGAATCCGCGAGCAATGCCCCGGCCGGGCAGGTAATCGGCACTCGTCCCACTGCAGGTTCGCAGGTGAGCATTCCCACCACGATCGATCTCTTGCTCAGCGGAGGCGCGGCCACCATCACCATGCCTGACATGGTGGGACGCGATGTGGAAGCAGCCCGTCAGGCGCTCCTGCAGCTCGGTGTCCGTAATGTGCGGGTGGTCTGGGACCCGATGGCCATCGGCGCGGAGGGCGCCGTCGTGGGACAGTCTCCGGTCCCGAACGCGTCGTTGCCACCTGGCAGCACAGTGCAGCTTCGCGCGGCGGGCGGCGGACGATGAACCAGGTGCGCATCGCCCCGTCCATCCTCAGCGCCGACTTCGCGCGGCTCGGCGACGACATCGACATGCTCGTGGCGGGCGGTGCCGACTGGATCCATGTGGACGTGATGGATGGCCGCTTCGTCCCCAATCTCACGTTCGGCGCAAGGGTGATCGAGACCGTGAGGCGGCAGACCTCGCTGCCGATCGATGTGCACCTGATGGTGGTGGAGCCCGAGCGCTATTTCGACGATTTCGCGGCAGCTGGCGCGTCGGGCATGACCATTCACTCCGAAGTTTCGCCTCATCTGCATCGCCAGTTGGTCCGCATCCGTGAGCTGGGATGCAAGGCGGGCGTGGCGCTCAATCCGTCAACGCCGGTAGCAGTGCTCACCGATGTGCTGGACGAGCTGGACCTCGTGCTGATCATGTCGGTGAATCCGGGGTTCGGCGGGCAGCGCTTCATCCGGCATGCCGTGCAGAAGATCGCCGGCATGCGCGCGATGCTCGAGGCCGCGAGGAGTGCGGCGGCGCTGGAGGTGGATGGCGGCATCAATCGCGAGACGATCGCGGAGTGCTGGCGTGCGGGTGCGGATGCCTTCGTCGCCGGCAACGCGATCTTTGCCGCGGACGATCCGCGTGCCGAGATCGGTGCGCTGCGCGCGCGCTGCGCCATCGAGGCGTGATTCGCACATGACGGCGCGACAACAGTGGACGGCAGTGCTGGTGGTGATCGCGCTGCTGGCCACCGGGCTCGCGGCGGGTATCCACTTCCTCGGCGACGAGCTCTTTCCGCTGGGCGTGGGCTCCGAGGCGCCCGCCTTCACGCTGAAGACTGTCGACAGCATACCGTCGGAGCGCAGTCTCGCCGAATATCGCGGCAAGGTGGTGCTGGTGAATGTGTGGGCCACGTGGTGCGAGCCCTGCAAGGCCGAGATGCCGAGCATCGAGAGACTCCATCAGGAGTTCGGTGCGCAGGGTCTCACGGTGCTGGCCGTGAGCGTTGACGACCCCGGCGCCGAACAGCGCATCCGGGAGTACGTGAAGGCGCTGGGGCTCACCTTCCAGATTCTCCACGATCCCAGGATGGAGATGAAGGCGCGGTACGGGGTGACCGGCTATCCCGAGACGTTCGTGATCGCGCGTGATGGTACCATTCGCAAAAAGGTGATCGGCGCGATCGACTGGAGCTCCGAGGCCAATCGTGCGCTTGTGCGCGAGTTGCTTGGCGGCACCACCGCCTCGCGCTGACCGATGTTCACCACGCGACGGCTGGGACTCCGGCTCACCGCACTCCTGATCGCGACGCTGCTCTGGCTGGTGGTGAGTGCGCGCCAGCCAACGGAGGGCATGGTGCGCGTGCGGGTGGTCGCGACGCTCGACAGCTCGCTGGTGCTGCTCGAGCCTCCGTCCACGCTCGAGGCCACGGTCACCGGGCGCGTCTCGGATATTGCGAAGCTCATTGCCGTGCCGCCGACGATTCACCGCCGGATCTCGGGCGATTCGCCGGACACGCTGGTGTTGGACGTACTGCCTTCCGAGGTACGCGTGCCGGCGGACGTCGCGGGCGAGGTGCGCATTGTGGATCTGCAGCCGCGCACACTCACTCTGCGCTTCGTGACGCGGGCGAGCCGGCGTCTCCCGGTCGCCAGCGATGGCCGGGTGATCGTGCGCACGCCCACGCGGGTGTTTGCCGCCGAGAGTGTGTCGTTCGAGCCGAAGATGGTGAGTGTGACCGGACCACGGCGAGTGGTGCAGCGACTGCGCACCGTGCATCCGTTCACGCTCACTATCGACGAGGGCGACACCGTGCCGCACCTCGCGAATCTGGACACTACGGGTCAGGGGATCCGTCTGCAGCCGGCGCAGGTGCGCGTGCGGCTCCTCCGTCCATGACGCGGATTCTCGGGATCGAGACCTCCTGCGACGAGACATCGGCATCGGTGCTTGCCGGGAGCGGCGATGTGGCGACAATCGAGTCGCTGGTGATCCTGTCGCAGGATGTGCATCGCATCTTCGGTGGCGTGGTGCCCGAGCTCGCGTCGCGCGAACACCTGCGCGCCATCGTGCCGGTGGTGGACCGATCACTCGAAGATGCGTCGTGCACCCTGGATGACATCGACTGCGTGGCGGTGACCCATGCGCCGGGACTGGCAGGCGCGCTGCTCGTGGGCGTGAGCTTCGCCAAGGCGCTGGCGTTCGGACGCGACATTCCCATGATCGGCGTTCATCACATGGAGGGGCATCTGTTTGCCACCTCGCTCGAACACCCGGAGGCGGTGCCGCCCTTTACCGGACTGCTTGTCTCTGGCGGACATACGCTTCTGCTGGATGTGCCGGCCTGGGGGCGTTACCAGTTGCTTGGGCGCACGCGCGACGACGCCGCGGGCGAGTCCTTCGACAAGGTGGGCAAGCTGATGGGACTTCCGTATCCCGGTGGACCGCACGTGGAGCGGCTCGCCCGCACTGGCGATCCTGCACGGTATCGTTTTACGCGACCCATGCTCCGGCGCAATCAGCAACCGGGCGACAACGACTACTTCGATGTGTCGTTCAGCGGCCTGAAGACCGCGGTGCTCCAGGCGGTGCGCGCGGGGACGGCAGCGGACCACGCAGATATTGCACGAGGATTCCACGACTCGCTCGTGGAGACGCTCGTGGAGAAGACGATGCGCGCCGTACGTGCGCATGATCGCCGGCGGATCGTGCTGGGGGGCGGCGTCGCGGGCAATCGCACGCTCGTAAGCGCGATGCGGGATCGTGCGCGCTCACTGGGCGCAGAGGTATACTCCCCGAGCTCGAGACTGGCCACGGACAACGCCGCGATGATTGCGCGCGCGGGGCTGTTCCATTTCGAACGAGGCGAGCGGTCGGCGCTCGATCTGAATGCCTTCGCCTCGCGTCCCATTCCCGGTATCATCGCATGATTGTCGGGCTCCCCTCGCCGATCATTCACCATCCCTTCGACTACCGCCTCGGGCCGGTGGGCATCACGGGTTTCGGCATCGCGGTGCTGATGTCGTTTCTGGTGGCGCAGGTGGTCGCACAGCAGGAACTGGTGCGGCGCGGAGACGATCCCGCACCCATTTCCGACCTCGTGTTCGTGGCGCTGGTGAGCGGCCTGATCGGCGCGAAACTCTACTACGTCGTCATCCTGCACAACTGGGATGCGATCTTCGAACTGGGCGGCTTTGTGTTCTGGGGCGGCTTCATTGCCGGCGCGCTCGCGGTGAGCGCCGTGATCGTGCGGCGCGGCTACGGCTTCATGAAGATGGCCGACGTGAGCGCGCCCGCGCTGGCTGCCGCGTACGCGGTGGGGCGCACCGGCTGCTGGGCGATCGGCGACGATTACGGCCGGCCGTGGAAGGGCTTTCTCGCAGTGGCATTTCCGAGCGGCGCACCGCCGTCCACCGCGGGGATCATGGCGCGCGAGTTCGGCGTCCCCATCCCGATGGGGGCTGTCTCTTCCACCGTGCTCTCCGTGTACCCCACGCAGCTCTACGAAGTGGCACTCGGGCTCGTGATGTTCGGCGTGCTGTGGAGGCTTCGCGCGCACCGGCACAACATCGGATGGCTCTTCGGCCTCTACTGTGTGCTGGCCGGACTCGAGCGGTTTGTGGTCGAGTTCTTCCGCGCCAAGGATGATCGCCTGGTGCTGGCGCTCACGTACGCGCAGCTGATCGCGCTGGCGTTCGTTGCAGTGGGCGCAGTATGGATGCTCGTGCGCTGGCGCGCGCCGCGAGGCGCGGCACCCACCTCACCAGCGATCGCACCCGCCTGACTGCTGGGTGTGTTCAGTGCTGGACCACGTCGACGCGTGCGGCGTCTTCCAGAGCCAGCACTCGCTGCCGCAGTTCGTCATTCGCCAGCCGAAGCTCGTCCATCTCCGCCGGCGACGGCGGCGGACCCACCGGAGCGTGCATCATCGTGGGCAACGACACCGACCGGCGGGGCCAGAAGCTCTTCAACAGCGCGAACGCGAACAGCAGGATCATCACGAGCTGTGCGATGATGCCCTGCCAGGTGGGATAGAAGCCCAGCCAGTCAATCCGCGGGAGCGAGGTGATCGCCGTGACGGGGATGAAGTTGCCTTCCTGCAGCTCCGCAATGCCTTTACCCATGAAGACGAAGGCCATGTAATAGAGCAGCGCGCTGGTGATCGAGAAGAACGGCCGGAGGGGAATGCGCACGCCGAAGCGATAGAACAGCGTGAAGATCACCGCGAGGGCGATGAAGCCCGCCCCGATGCCCAGCGACAGGGGCAGCGCCACCTGCGGTCCTTCGTTGAAGAGCGCCTGGTAGAAAAGTGCGGTCTCGGCGCCTTCCCGATACACGGCCAGGAAGGCCACAAAGGCCAGCGCTCGCCCCCCACCCTGCTCCAGCGCGGCGTTCACCTTCTCGCGGATGAACTGCTGCCATTTCGCGGCCTCCACCTTGGAGATGAGCCAGTAGCTCACCGAGAAGAGCACGGCGACGGCGAGCAGCAGACTCACTCCCTCCACCAGCGGCCTGCTCGCCGGCATCGCCACGAGAATCGTGCGCATGATCACGGCGGTGATGCCGCTCGCCACGATCGCGAGTACGACGCCGGTCCAGATGCTGCGCAGCCGGTCCCGATGGCCGGTCTTGATGAGGAACGCCACGACGGCGCCGATCACCAGGATGGCCTCGAAGCCCTCGCGCAGGATGATCAGGAACGACTGCCAGAACGCCTCGGTCGCGCTGCCGGACGGCGCGGTGAGCGCCACGACGTCATCCAGCGATGCCTCGATCGCGTCACGCGTCCGCTCGGCCGCCTTCAGATCGCTGGCGCGCACGGCCGCCTTGAATTCCGCGAACCGTCCTTCCATGGCGGCCACGAGCCCAGGATTCTTTGCGCGCGCGGGAGCCTCGATGGGCTCGAAGGCGATGTACGCGTCGAACGCCTTGTCGACCGCGTCGCCCACACGCCCTGTACGCGCGGCCGTGAGCGACTGCTCCAACTGTGCGAGCACGTTGCGGGCAGCCAGCGCGGGCGTGAGGCTGTCGCGCCCACCCCCCGACATCACGGAGCGCTCGCGGAAGGGCAGCCCGCGCACGTACGCCACGATGCTCGCAACCTGCGCATCCGTGAGCTCGGGCGAGGGCGGCATCGCGCTTCCCGGAATGCCGTGTCGCACCACACCGGCAATCTGCGCATCGCTGCGCTCCAGCTGCCACGCGGGATTTCCGATCTCGGGAGGCAGCCGGGTGAGTGCACGCGCGAGCGCGCCATCACCCGTGCCGTTCACGCCGTGGCAGGACGAACAGTTCTTGATGAACAATCCCTCGCCTTCGAGCTCCTGCGGCCTCGAGTGCCGCAGCGAGCCGAGGTACGCCACCACATTCCAGCGCTGCTCGCTCGTGAGTGCGTTGGCATATCCGATCATCGGCGTGCCCGCAATGCCCACCGAGGTCACCCGGTACATCAGCGCCGGCGTGACGTCATGCATCGCGCGCGCATCACCGATGGCGGGGGGACGCGGCGTGAGCGCGCGTCCCGCGGGACCGTCGCCAAGACCGGTCATGCCGTGGCAGCTCGCGCAGGTGCGCTCGAACACGCGACGGCCAGCGGCAAGATCGAGCTGGTGCGCCGGCAGCTCCAGCCGGCCTTCGTTGCCCAGCGCAGCCGCAAAGCGGCGCTGCAGGGAGTCCAGTGCGGCGGGGGGACGTCGCGCTTCCACGGCCGCGCTGAGCGAGTCGAGCAACTGCCGCGCGGTGACCGCCATCGGGCCGGAGAGCCTGTCGGTGGCGCCGCGCGCGTCCACCAGAAAGTCCCGCGTCTCCGAGAACTCCTGGGCGCTCACCAGTCGCCCGGCCGAGTCCACCGCTTTCGCGTACTCCTCCACGGCCACGCTGACGATGCTGGCCGCCCGGCGCGCAGGGTGCTCCTGAGCGGCAGCGGATGCCGCCGGCACCACCGCGCCGGCCAGCCCGAGAAGGGCGAGAAGTGAGAGCGTTCTCATTGCCGAGTAATTATATCGGGATTATCTGGCCGGTGCCAGCGGGACCCAGGGTTCAATCATCACGCTCGGCGATCACGTACGCCGCGGCCATGGATTCAGTGTGGGTGAGCGAGAGGTGAATACGCGAGACGCCGAGCTCGAGGGCTCGCGCCACGGCGCGGCCATGCAGCCTGAGCTCGGGCCCTCGGTGGCTTCTGGCCACCACCTCCAGCTCCCGCCAGCCGATGGCGCGTGCGAGGTCGCTGCCTGCCAGCGCCTTGAACGCTGCCTCCTTGGCCGCCGCGCGTGCCGCGAGCTGACGTGCAGGCTCCGGGTGAGCGGCCGCATACGTTCGCTCTCCCTCGGTGAACAGCCGCTCGAGCGCGCGCCCCCCCTTCCGCTCGAGCAACGCGCGCATGCGCTCGATCTCCACCATGTCGATCCCGATACCGACTATCATCGCCCGAGCGGACGAAATGGCCGGCGCGCTGCGGGGGCCGGAGATTCCGCCAGCCGAGTGAGGGGTTCGCACAGGTCATCTGCGGCCGTGTGGAGAGCGCGCAGCGCAGATACCCAGTGCTGCCATCCGGCGTCCGATCCGATTTCGGCAGCGCCCGCATCGACGCGCTCTGCGGCACGTGCGAGGGGCTCGAGCAGTTCCTCCAGCTCGGCCTGACGCGCGCGCCGCACCGCTGCATCCTGCACTCCCTCGCCGATGACCTCAGCAAGGTTCGACTCGATTGCAGAAAGGAGTGTGCGTCCGCGCATTGCCGCTACGAGGGAGTCGCGCTCTCCACCGATCGCACGACGCCGCGTCTCGAGCAGTGGTTCGAACAGTGCCTGCTGGACCCGAAGCGAAACCGCGCCGCCCGGCCGTCCGCAGCCGCGCAGCGATCGCGCAAACTCGGGAAGCAGATCCGCGTCAGCCATCGCGGTTCAGTCGAGCGCGCTCCCCCGTGCGTGCTTCGAATCGCCGCGCAAATGCGGTAAGACGCTCGGTGGTGAAGCTCGCGCGCGGAATCCGCAGCACCGCAATCGCGCGTTCGATGGCTGTGGGTTCGCCTTCCACCTCCACCAGATCGTCGAGAGCCGGATAGCGCTCGAAGCGGATCGTGGCATCCAGCAGGCGGTACTGCGCGATCTCGCGATGGATGGTATGCCAGGGCTGAAAGCCGAGCTGCGCGAGAATCTCGCGCAACGCGCCGGCGTCATTCACTGTGGTTCCCACTTCCTCGCGCAGCTTGTACCCGTCCTCGATGCACGTGGGTCCTTTCCACTCGAGCGCGGCCGTTTCGCCGGCGGGAGTCCGGTACACGCGCAGGCGCAACACATGATCCACGCCGCCAAGCGAGCGATCCGGGCGATCGTATCGCACGTCCTCCAGCTCGCCATGCAACTCCAGAATCGCGCCCGCCTCTTCCACGAGTCGTCGTCGCAGTTCCCAGTCGTCGACGACTGCCTTGAGCTCGAGCTCGCGCACCGTCAGTCGCCGAGAATGGCGGCGAGCGCTCGCTCGGTATCGCCGAGATCGGCGAACACGGCAGCAGCCCCGCATGCCTCGAGATCCTCCACGCTGTAGCGGCCGGTGGCGACGCCGATCGCGCGCGCGCCAATCGCTCGGCCGCAGCCCATATCTGCGGGAGTGTCTCCGATCACTATCACATCTCGACCCTGCAGCGTGCCGCCGATCATGGCCTCGGCGCGCGTTCGTGCGATGGCCGGAAGTGCCGGACGCGAAGCGTGATCCGATCCGAAGGCGCCCACCACGAATCGATCACGGTCGAGGCCCACCGCGCGCAGCTTCGCGTTCGCGCCATCCGCCACGTTACCGGTGAGCAACCCGAGCACCACGTCTTCCCGTTCGTGGAGCACATCGAGCAGCGCATCGATGCCGGGGAAGACCTTTCCCGCGTGATCGCCCGCCGCGAGTTCGCTACTCAGGAGTTCGACGTACCGGTCGATCGCGAGCGCGAGACGCTCGTCGATCTCCGCCGGGCTGAGCCCCGCACGTTCCATCAGCTCGCGAACGATCTGCGGGTCCGTCTTGCCGTCGAACTCGTGCTCCGGCGGCGCGGCGCGACCGTACGTCTCTTCCAGGGCGCGATAGACCGCCGTGCGACCGGCGCCGTCAGTCCAGAGCAGCGTGCCGTCGATGTCGAACAGGACGAGCTTCATATCCGCTCGCTCCGCACGTTCACCGGGAGTCGAGTGAGCAGCAGGCCTCCCAGGATGCAGACCGCACCGATCGCCTGAGGCAGGCCCGGCGTTTCCTGAAGGAAATACCACGCGGCAAGCATGGCGAACAGCGGCTGGACGTTGGCGTACATCGAGGCCCGTGTGGGGCCGAGCACGCGCACGCCACGATACCAGAAGAGGTACGCAATCACGAGGGCCACGAGCCCGCTGTAGACCAGCGCTCCCCACCCTGCGGTGCTCACAGCCGTCCAGTCTGTGCCGCGCAGCGCGCCCGCCGACACCACCAACATCACGCTCACCCCGCCCGTCATGGTGACGGCGGACAGCGTCACCCCATCCACGCGGTCGGTGAACGGCTTGAGGAGCACCGAGTACAGCGACCACGCAACGCAGGCGCCGAGCATCAGCATGTTCCCCACGAGCGACGAGGCACCGGCGCCGTGTCCATTGCCGGCGACCACCATGGCGATGCCCGCGAGCGAGAGCCCGATGCCGGCGACGCCGCGCGGCCCGGCGCGCTGCTCCAGCCCGCGTGCCCATCCGATGATCTCGATCACCGCCGGCGATGCAGCGAGCAGGAGGGCGGCGTCGCTCGCGCGCGTGCGCGCGATCCCGTCCACGAACAGGAACTGGTACAGCCCGTTGCCCAGCACTCCCAGCGCAAGGAGCGCCAGCAGGTCGCGGAGAGACGGGAGCGCGCGGCGCGATCCCAGCACGATGGCCCAGAGCACCGCTACCGCCAGCAGGATGCGCGCGGTGTTGAACGCGAGCGGAGCGAACACCCCCGTGGCGAACTTCACCACGATGAAATTGAGGCCCCAGAAGAGGGCCATGCAGAGCAGCAGTGCGTCAGTGGCCGAGAAGCGCGAGGGCAGCGTGTCGTCGCCGCTCGCCGCGGTCACGTGTAGAGATGAAGCCATCGACGAAAGGTAGACCGTCGTGGCATGGTTTCAAACTCCGGATCTTCGCGCTAGTCTTGGGTATGCATGTCGCCGTCGCCTTGTTCGCCGATGCCGCAAATCTCTCGCAGGAAGGCAAGCTCAACATCCTGGGCGTGTTCGATGCGCTGCAGGCCGGCCAGCTTCCCGCTCTGCATCCTCGCGCCACCCTGGTGGTGCATTTCAAGGGCATCCCGGAGGATGCGGGCACACATCGCGTGACGCTGAGCTGGATCAGTCCCGGCGGCAACGAGCTCTGGAGCAGCGACGGTGAGCTCGGCGTCGCCGCGCCGCCAACCGGCGTGCTCGAAATGGACTTTCCGCTCATCGCGCAGCTCGACTTGCCGCTGGATGTCGCGGGCTCCTACGCCATGCGCATTGCGCTGGACGGTGAGATGCACGCTGAAGTGCCACTGCAGGTCCGGCCGGCTGCCGCCGCGCCTGTGGGCCGCGCGCCCGCAATGGTGAGCTGACGGCTCAGTCGGCCACGCGTGCCGGTGCGAGGATCCGGCGCGCGTGCAGGAAGCGACTGCGAAGCTTGGCGACGTAGGGATCGTGCACGTCGTCCATCCGCTCCACGCCGAAGCCACCGCGGCCAAGTGCGAGGTGGACGACGCAGCGGCCGCCCAGCGAAATGGCGACGTGCGTGACCCGTGAGTCCACGCGATCGGAAAAGAACAGCAGGTCTCCCGCGCGCGCGTCGAGCGGATCGGGCTCTCCTGGCGCTCCCTGCTGCGCCTGCTGCCACGCGTCGCGATGCAGCTGGATGCCGTGGAGGCAGAACACGGATTGCACCAGACCGGAGCAATCCGCGCCCCATGGCGTGACGCCGCCCCACAGGTAACTGGTGCCCTCGAAGTACAGTTGCGCGCTCCGCGTGATCGCTCCCGCTTCGGAGGGAAATCGCTCCGCCTGCTCCGCCACATCCATCACCTCACCGGACTTCACACGCTCGTCCGGCGCCAGTCGTGCCAGCAGGGGCAGCGCCCGGCGGCAGCCGTCGGGATTGGTTGTGACACACCCCAGCGAGACTCGCGGAACCTGCGCGCTGCGGCGTACGTCGCCCGTGGGCTCGGCGGCGAAGTATCCGCGGTGGAGCCATCCCTCGTAGTCATCGTGCCCACGAATGCAAAACCAGTCGTCGCGATGATCGAGGATGTCGAACTCGCGTCCTGCCACCAACTGCGAGATCTGCGCGCTGGCCACCTGCGGTTCGGCAAAGAGTGGCGCGATGGGTGTGAGGATGACGCCGCGCGTCGGCTGGTCGGTCATGTCGTCCGGATGTCTCCTGGGGCGGTGGTGCCGACGGATCGCTCGATCGCCTCTTCCACTGCGAGCGACGCGAGCATCTCCACCTGGATGATATCGGCGCGATGCCCACTGCGCACCGGCGCCGTGGCGAACACGATGTCGCCGTCGAAGGGCGTGGCCACCGGAGTGATGCGGCGGTAGAGCGCCGCTGATGCCGCCCGCGCGACGCCCTGGAGCTCCAGTCGGGTGAGTGCGGCGTTCGTTCCCACGACCACCAGCGTCGTGCTGCGTCCCGACAGATCTGCGAACTGCGTGGAGCTGTCGGTGCCTCCGGCGATCGAGCTGGCGCTGTCCAGAAAGCGGCCGTCCTCGTCACGGGCACCAGCCACGATCATTCCGCGCGCATCCCGGACGTCGCCCAGTGCATTGCAGACGACCAGCGCCCGCACGCACAGTCCGGCCACGTCGCGGCCCGCAGCGCCCACCCCGCCCTTCATGGACAGGCGGACACCACACGCCTTGCCCACGGTCGCGCCCGTTCCCACACCCACCGAGCCCTCCACCACCTCTCCCGCTGCAGAATCGCAAGCGGCGTACGCCATGCGCGGATCGGGGCGAGCATCAAAGCGGCCGTGTGGCTCCAGGTCGAAGATCACCGCCGCAGGCACGATGGGAACCACGCCCGAACCGACCGGGTACCCGCGGCCGCGCTCCTCCATCCAGTTCATGACGCCGGCCGCGGCATCGAGCCCGTACGCCGAGCCGCCGCTCAGCAGCAGTGCATCCACGCGATCCACGAGGTGACCGGGATCGAGCAGCATCAGATCGCGCGTGCCGGTGGCGCGCCCAGGCACATGTACGGCACAGCGAAACGGTTCGTCGAGGCCGCGCACCACAGTGCATCCAGTGGCGCCCAGGGGATCAGTCGCGTGGCCGACCACGAGGCCGCAAGGCAGGAAATCAGTCATGCCGAACGGCTCCGCCTACTCGAGCCACTTGGGCGTCGGCACATCCTTGCCTGCACACGCCCTGCACTTCTCCACGCCGCGCAGGTTGCAGATCACGCAGATGAAGGTGCCGCAGTTCAGGCAGGGATAGCCTTCCGACGCCCGCTCTTCCTTGCCGCAGGCGCGACAAATCATGGCGTCGCGCTCGTGAAGTTCCGTCATTCCCGCTCCTGAGCTGTCGTGGCTTCGCGATCGGCGAGTCCGAACTCACGGATCTTCTTGATGAGCGTGGCGCGCGAGATCCCGAGCTCCCGGGCGGCCCGTGTCCGGTTTTCCGCATGCGCGTGCAGCGTGCGCTCGATGTGTGCCCGCTCAACATCGGCCAGCGATCGGGCAACGTGAGGCAGCGCGGCGTCGTCTCCGATCCCCCGCACTTCGGCGGCAAGGTGTTCCTCGCGCACCTCGTCCTCGCCGCGACCGAGCAGCAGCGCGCGCTCCAGCACGTTGCGCAGCTCGCGCACATTCCCCGGCCACTGGTACTCCACCATCGTCGTCATCGCCTGGTTCGTGATCGACGCTGGCGCACTGTCGATGCCGCGTCGCAACTCGGTGAGCAGCGCCGTCGCCGTTTCACGCAGATCGTCGGGCGAACGGGCCCGCAGCGGTGGAAGATGGAGCGGCATCACACCCAGACGATAGTACAGATCTTCACGGAGTCTCCGCTCGGTCACTTCCATCGCCAGGTCGCGCATCGTGCCGGCGATCAGGCGGACGTCCACCGCCACTTCACGGGTCCCACCCACGCGTCGCACGCGTCCGGACTCGATCACGCGCAGCAGCGCGGGCTGCAGCTCGGCGGGCAGGTCGGCCACCTCGTCGAGAAAGAGCGTGCCGCCATTCGCCGACTCGAAGAGGCCCGGCAGCGGTCCCTCGCCGTCGCGCTCGATACCGAAGAGTTCGGCCTCCAGCTCCGCGGTGGGCCTCAACCCGCAATACACTGCATGGACTGGACGCATGGCGCGGGGGCTGAGCGCATGAATGGCCCGTGCCACCCGGGCCTTGCCCACGCCGCTCTCGCCCACCAGCAGCGCCACGGTGCGCTCGCTGCGCGCGAGATGCTCGATCTGCGTCGCCACCTCGCGCATGGGCGCCGAGGACCCGAGCAGCATGTCCGCGGCCGCGCGTCCGGAGCGTGCACTGGCCGCGCGCCCGAGCTCGCGGAGCTGCGCCTTCTCCAACGCGCGGTCCACCACGGCGCCCAGATGCGCAAGTTCCACAGGCTTCGCGAGAAATCCTTCCGCGCCAGCCTGCATGGCCTTCACGGCAAGGGGGATGTCGCCGTGTCCGGTGATCATGATCACCACGGGACGCTGCTCCCGCGTGCCCTCGAGCACGTCGAACCCCGAGACGTCCGGCAGATACAGATCCAGGAGGACGACGGCGGGATGCTCAGCACGAATCACGGCGATGGCATCCCGGCCGGTTTCCGCCAGCAGCACATCGTGTCCCGAGCGCTCGAAAAAGCGCCCCAGCGCGGAGCGGATATCGGGTTCGTCGTCGACGATGAGGATCTTGGCCATCGGGAGGATGGAGCGTACGGGCGGAACACAGGGACGGCGAAGGATCTGCGCCGACCGCGCGTAACAATCATAGTGCGCGACCGTGCGGCGCGCTTGCGCGCTCCTCAGCGCCCGGGGACGATCATTCGGGCGGCCAGCGGCAACACGCCGATGGTGGCAGGGGTCAGGCCCAGCAGTTCTCCGTCGGCCTGCAGGCGTTGAGGCGGGAAGGTTTCCAGGAAGAATGACGCACCCTTGCGGGAGACCAGCGCCGGGTCGTCGCGGAAATCAGCGCGCGCGATTCGCCACATGATGCGTAGGGCGTCGAGGACCCCGCGAGGAGCGATGACGCAGCAGTCGAGCAGGCCGTCATCCACCGCGATATCCGGTCCGAAGGTCAGGCGCTCATCGAGAATCGAGCCGAAGTT
>JBBSVF010000025.1:0-18427 GCA_038233745.1 Gemmatimonadales bacterium | reverse complement strand
GTCGTGTACGCTCCCGCTGCTTCGTCGCAACGAGTCAATGCGTGTGAACCCGACAACCGTGTCGGGCTCATGGTGATCAGAGAGGGACGTGCACCTTGCAATTCCCGGCACGCTGATCACGCGTACCGGGAAAGATGCCACCGCGCAGAGGCTCCGACAACTCTTCCGTTGCCGAATCGCCTGCCACTGCTACTTCGCGCCGACCACGAATCGGGTCTTCGTGGAATCCAGCTTTGCCAGCTGGCGGCGAATGTCGTCGCCGATCGCCTCGATGCGGTTGATGCTGTGTGGATCAAACGCGGGGTCGTACGGGCTCTTCGCCGGTCCGCCAGCCACTTCGAGCACCGCATCGAACTTGTAGCTGTGCGTCTTTCCGGTCTTGGGGTCGGTCCAGCTTCCCTGCCAGGCCAGCGCACGGTTCTTCGGCCACAGTCCGTAGGGCAGCGCCATCGTGCGAATCTTGTAACCAGGCACCGCGGAATCGATCCCCATGGCGTTGCGGGCGATCTGCTCCTGCGCGACTGCATCAGAGTACTGACTCAGTTTCGCATGCCAGAGCGTGTGATCGCACAGCTCATGACCCTGATCCGCGAGATACTTCACCTTCTGGAAGCGCCACTCCTTCTTCTGCCCATTGAACTTGGGATTGTCGCCGAAGAAGTTGTGGCCAGCCGCACCGCCATTGAGCATGCAGAACACGCCACGCGGCTTCCAGCCGGGATGCGTCTTCGCGAAGGACTCCCAGATACCCACCGCACTCGTCGGATCCACCACGAGCGTGCCGTTCTGGTCAAGATAGCGGAACTGCGAATCAGAGGCGTCGTCAAAGACAAACACCACGGGAGACATCCCCGCCGGCACGTCGCTGAAGTCCTTGTCGAGCATCTGCTTGATGGTGATCGGTCGGTACCCGAGCTTGTACGCCTCCTCGAGATCCGAGCGGAAACTCGCCGCCGTGCGCGTGTACAACGAGTTCTTGTCACCCGCGATCACATGATACTCGAGAACGGGAATCTTCCCTTTCGCATTTGCGGCATTCCCGCCGCCGGTGTTCGCGGCCATCGACGCCCCACCCGCTGCGCCGGCCGCGTCCGAGGCAACCGCGACGGAGCCGGATGCGGAATCGGGCGTGACGGTGACATTTCCTGCCGCTGGAGTTTCAGACTTCGCGCATGCGGCGGCGAGAAGCACGAGGGCGAGCAATCGGCGATCCATTTGAGTCCTTCGGGGTGACATGATGAAGGGGAGACCTCCTGGAGTGCTACACCAGAGGCGAGAAATGTGCACTGGCGAACGGGACGGGCGCGCTGCCCGCCCTGCGGCGGCCGGATTCCTGCTTCCGCACCCTGCGTACCAGTCTGACTCGAGTGACCAACACGATTTCATTTTTCCGCCACCGCCTGGACCGACTGCACGAGCTGCGCACCCGACCTGCCGAGCCGGCCCGTGTCTGGGTGCGCCGCCAGTGGCGCTCGGCCCTCGCACTCGCGCTGGTGGCCGCCGGCATGCTCGTCTTCGACGCCTGGCTGGGGACCTGTGCTTTCGAGGGATGCCCGTCTCGCGCCGAAATACGCGCCTTCCGGCCCGGCGAGGGCGGCCGCATCGTGGACCGGAACGACAAGTTCCTGGGCCGCATTGCCATCGTTCGGCGCGTGAATGTACCGATCACCGACATTCCTCAGCACGTGCGCGCCGCCTTCCTGGCCACTGAAGACCGTCGCTTCTATCAGCACAACGGACTCGACTGGCGCGGGCTGTTTCGCGCTTCGCTCAGCAATGTGCGACATATGGGTGTGCGCGAGGGGTTCAGCACCATCACCATGCAGGTGGCGCGCAACAGCTTTCTCGTGAATCGCCGCGGCCGCACACTGCGGCGCAAGCTCATCGAGCTCCGGCTCACGCAGCTGATCGAGAGTGAGCTCACCAAAGATCAGATCCTGGAGCTGTATCTCAACCTGATCTATCTGGGCAATGGCATGAACGGAGTGGAGGCCGCGAGTCGCGATCTCTTCGGCCGGAGCGTGAAGAATGTCACCGTGAGTGAAGGCGCCATGCTCGCCGCACTTCCAAAGGGACCGAGTGCGTACACGCCGCGCGATCACTACGAGCGGGGCCTCAAGCGCCGCAATCTCGTGCTCGGCCTCATGGCCGACGCCGGCTATCTCTCGCCCGACGCCGCCACTCGCGCGAAGACGTTGCCGCTTCGGATCGCCGAGGATGAGTGGCGCCCGGATACGGGCACCGAGCCGCTCGCTCTGGATGCCGTGCGGGCGCTGATCGATTCCATTCGCCCCGACGCCCTGCGGGATGGCGACGTGACAGTGTACACCACGCTGGATCTGGCCGCGCAAGCCGCGGCGGACCGTGCGGTGCTGCGCCAGACCACGGCCGTCACGCGCGAGACGCAGTACGCCGGATCGCGGGTGAAGGAGGCAGCGCAGGGTGCCCTCGTGGCGCTGGACCCGTCGAATGGTGACATCCGCGCGCTGGTCGGCGGGCGACGCAGCAAACGCGGGTTCAACCGAGCCTTCAATGCGCGACGGCAACCCGGGTCAGCCTTCAAGCCGTTCGTGTACGCCGCGGCGATGCGGGCGGGAATGACTCCCGCCACCCGCGTGGACGACGATCCGGTGGAGGTGGTGCAGGGCCGCACCGTGTGGCGCCCCTCCAACTACGATGGTTCGTACCTGGGCACCATCACCCTCGCCAAGGCGCTCGCGGTGTCATCGAACGCGGCCGCGGTGCGCGTGAGCCAGAACGTGGGCATTCCCAACGTGATCGAAGCGGCGCGCCGCAACGGCATTCGCAGCCCGCTGTCGAAGTATCCCGCCATGGCACTGGGCGCCGTGGACGTGACGCCGCTGGAGCTGGTGACGGCGTATGCGCCCTTCGCGAATGGTGGTCTGCGTGTGCATCCCCGCCTTGTGCGTCGCATCGAGGCGGCCGACGGAACTGTGCTCTGGAGCGGGGAGATCACTCCGCCCGACACGGTGATGGATGCGCGCGATGCCTATCTGATGACCACGATGCTGCGCGGCGTGGTGGACCATGGCACCGCGCATGGGTTGCGCGATGCAGGCGTGAAGGGCCCGATTGCCGGCAAGACCGGCACGACGAACGATGCGAACGACGTGTGGTTCGTGGGCTACTCGCCCACACTGGTCGCCGGCGTCTGGTTCGGCTACGACACACCGCGCCCGATCGCCCCGCATGCCTCGGGCGGAGGTCTCGCGGCGCCTGCCTGGGCGGACTTCTACCGCACCGGATGGCGCGAGCCCGCTTCATCGGCGACAGCATGGGCTCCTCCCCCAGGCATGACGATGCGGCTCATCGATCCCACAACGGGCATGCTGGCGAACGAGTGGTGTCCCGATCGCCAGCGCTCCTGGTTCAAGCCCGGCACCGAGCCGAGGGAGATCTGCAACGTGCACACGGAGCCGCAGGTGGAGGTGCCCGTGTTCCCCGATGAACCGCAGATCATTCCGGAACCGATCCGCAAGGGCGTGAACGGCATCGGCAACGTGCTGCGCAAGATCTTCAGGTTCTGATCCGCCGCATGCGGCGGAGACCACGGCTCAGAGTACGCCGAGCCAGTGGTCCTTCGCTGCGAAGCCGGGAAAGAGCGAGTCGAGACGCGATGCGCCCAGATGCTTTGCAGCTACCTCGCTGAACACACTGCGGAAGTCTGTGGTGAGCGCCAGGTCGCGTCCCTCGTACAACTGCTCCGGCTCGAGGCCCGGCCACCGGCCGTGCACCTTGTGCCCGTGCACATCACCGCCGATCACGAACAGCGCACTCGCATGACCATGATCGGTGCCACCGCTGCCATTCTGCCGCACGGTGCGCCCGAACTCGGACATGGTCATGATGGTGACGTCCGCCATGCGATCGCCGAGGTCCGCGACCAGTGCCGCGACGCCGCGCGCGAAGTCATCCAGGCGCAGTGCGAGCTGCCCGGTGGATGATCCCTGGTTCACGTGCGTGTCCCACCCGCCCACATCGGCGAACGCGACCTCCACTCCCACATCGGACTTGATGAGCTGCGCAATCTGGCGCAGCCGCGTGCCGAACTGCGACGCGGGATATTGCGCGCCTTTGCGCGGCTGGTACTGCTGCGGGTTCGCGGCGCGAAGGATCTTCACGGCCTCGAACATCTCGCCCCCCGCCGCATGCACCACATCGGCCGTGCCGGTACGATAGAGGGCCTCGAGACGGTCTGCGGCCGGTCCGGTCGCGCGCACACTGAACTCGTCCAGCGAGTTCATCGCGATCGTCGGCGACGGGCCCTCCAGCATGCGCGGCGTCTGCTGCGTCATCGAAATGGCGCGGAAGGGGGCCGAGGAGGGATGCGCGCACCCGGCCTCGCAGGTGCCCTGCAGCGCGAGGTAGCGATTGAGCCAGCCATCGCGCGTGCTCTTCACATCCGGCGTGCCCGTCTCCATGTAGTCCTGCGCGTCGAAATGCGACCGCGTGGTACTGGGACTGCCGACAGCGTGCACGGGCGCCAGCAGGCCCTGGTCCCAGAGCGGCTTCATGGGCGCCAGCGAGGGATGCAGGCCGAAGAAGCCATCCAGGTCGATTGCCCCCGCCGCTCCCGACGTACTGGCCGGCCGTGGAATCGCGATGTTGGGACGCAGCGTGTAGTACGCCTTCTCGCCATGCGGCACCACCATGTTGAGCGCGTCGGCAGCACCGCGCTGGAACAGACAGATCAGCGTTTTCCCGCGCGCGGCCCCATGCGTGGCGGCGCCGCGCACCAGCTCCCCGGCAAATGCGGTCCGGCGCAGAAAACTCGGACTCAGTCCCATCGTCACCAGCGACATCGCCCCCGACTTCATGAACACTCGGCGATCCATCATTGCACCTCGTGAGAGTTGTTGCCCGTGTGATTAGCGACGCTGGAATTCCGGTGCACCGATTGCGAGTCCCACGATCTGTGCAAGGCCCGAGAGCTGCACCTGGCGCCCCATCGAACGCGCCACCGCCGCGCCGGCTGCACCTGATCGCGGCACGCGTTGGGATGCAGCCTGCCGCGGGCGTTGCGCGCCTGTCATCGCATCATCGGTCATGCTCATGTCGCGGGGCGGTGTCATCGCTGCCGAGCGCGCGCTGCTGTCGGCACCCACGCGGGCCTGCAGTGTGGCCGCGAGGGGATTTTCACCACTCATCAGGATCTGTCGGGTGTCCGGCGAGGCCTGCCCGCCAAGGAAGGCCTGCACCACACCGTCCACCTGCTGCTCGCGCGAGGCGCGTTCCAGCGTGGCCGCCTGTGGCCAGTGCGACAGCGACGCGCCGGGAATCCGGCCGGCTGCGAGACCCAGCCCGAAGTTGATGCGATTCAGGATCGCTCCGCTGTTCATCCACGCTTCACCGGTCTCGGGATACCCGTTCGGGGCCTGATGTCCGAAGATCGGCGCGCCCAGGTAGGCCACGAGCTGCGCTGAACGAACTGTCGTGTCGGCGTCGGCGCCCACCGCGCGCAGCGCCGATGCCACCAGCTCGAACGGACTCTTCACCTTGGCGCGATATGCCGCGCGGCTGAAGAATTCGGGGCTCGTCACGATCGTGCGCACCACTTCGCGGATGTCGCCGTCGGTTGCCAGGTAGGTGGCGGTCGCGCGATCCACGAGTGCCTTCGGCGGCGCATCACTCACCAGGCGCACGGCCAGCTTCTGCGCAATGAACCGGGCCGTGGCGGGATGCCGCGCGAGGAGGTCCAGCACCTGCTCGCCGTCCTCGATGCCGCGTCCCGCGGGAATAGTCACGCCGAGCACCCGCTTCTCACCGGCGTCGTGCAGTGCGGGTCTGAAGACGAACGCCGCATCGCCTCGCGGATTCATCGTCCAGCCCGTGAGCGAACGCGCGACCTCGATGACATCCTGCTGCGTGTAGCCGCCGTCCACGCCCAGGGTGTGCAACTCGAGCAGCTCACGGGCGAAGTTCTCATTCAGTCCGCGCCGTGCCTGCTGTTGTTGCGTCTGCCGCAGACGCTGCTGGAGTTGTGCACGCTGCTGGGGCGTGAGCGAGGCGAGACGCCGCCGCTGGGCCGCGGTGGGCGCCTGCTGGCCACGAGCACTCGACGCGAGCGTGGGATGCATCGAGTCGGCAGCGCTCTGGAACTGATCGAGATAGAAGAGCATGGCAGGACTCTTCGCGACGGCGCCCAGCAGCTCGCGGAAGTGTCCGAGCGCATAGGGACGGATCACATCCCGGTCGTAGGAGGGAATGAAGAGCCGCGTGACCCCCTTGCCGGCATACACCGTGAAGTGATTCTCCCAGAAGTCCGTCATCACTTCCAGGAGCTGGCGATCGCCCACGACCGCGCGCGCGAGGCGCGCGGACTGCACGTCGCCCAGGATGCGCTGACTCTGCCGCGCGTCCATCGCGAGCCGCGGCGACGCCTGCGCGAGCGCGGCGCGCGCACTGGCGCGCCCACCGCTGTCGGGTGCCGCCTGCTTCACCTGCCGCCGTGCCCGCTGCACTTCCGTGTACATGGAGACGAACTCGCTCGTGGGCCGTCCGAGCATTCCATACGTGGCGACCACCCGTGTCGCGATCGAGTCGTCGATGCGGTCGGGGGCAAGCTGCGTGGCGATCCAGCGATCCACACCCATCGCCCGCACCGCCGCCACCTCTCCCGGCCGAGGGCCGAAGGCCATGCGGTTCAGTACCTGTTGCACCTGCTGGTCCAGCGTTTGTTCCCGCGGCTCCGTGGCCTCCACGATCACGAACCGTGCAGCTCCCGCCCGCGAGGAGGGTGCCGGCGCAGAGGGCGCGTCAGCGCTCAAGGAGGGGGCTGACGCACAGGCCGAGGTGAGCAGCAGCGGTGCAGCAAGACAGATGAGACACGCGCGCATGGTGTGTGATCCGGTGTGGGCGTACCTGTTGAGACGCCGCGGCGTCGCGGAGGTTAATTCCGCCGGGGATTTGTGGCGGAGTGCTTGCGCGAATGGGCTCCCGACAAATACGGTAGTGCAGCGCGAGGCCGCGCCACGTCGCACGACTGCCTGGCGCCGTCGCCCTCTCCCGCCGGACGTTGATCAGCAAGCCTATTCCCGCCGAAGACTACGCTCGTCACCTCACCCCCGCCGAGCTGTTGGAGCAGGTGCGCATTCTCTCCGCGGCGCGACAGGTGGTGGTTGGCGTCGCGCAGGTGGACGCCCTGGAGTCGCACGTGGCGGAACATGGTCACGCGCGCGCCGAGGCGCTGATTCGCGAAGTGGCGCTCTTCCTGCGCCGGAATCTTCGCGGCACCGACGCCATCGCCCTCGATGGGTCGGACATCCTGCTGCTCGTGGACGGCCCCGCGGCGATGACCACACCGCTCACTGAACGGCTGGTAGGGTCGGTCCGCTCGCATCACTTTGCGTCCATGCCGCTGCGGGGGCAGCGCGTCACCGTCTCCATGGGCGTTGCCGTCACCGCTGCGGGTCACCTGCCGGTGGAGGCAGTACTCGAGGCGGCACGCGAGGCGCGTGCGACCAGCGGCGCCGATTCCGCGCGTGTGGCGAACACGCCGAGAGTCACGCGACTGGAGCTCACCCGCTTCATGGGACGTGGCGAACAGCTCGCGCAGCTCAGTCACTATCTCGACGACATGGTGCGCGGCATGAGCCGCGTGGTGGCGATCACCTGCGAACGTGGCAACGGAGCCAGTACGCTCGCGCGTGCGCTCGGCCCGGAGGTGCGAGTGCGCGGTGCGTCGCTCGTGAGCGGCATTGCCCGCGCACATCACGTGTCCAGCCCGTACGCGCTCTGGGGGGAAGTGCTTCGCGGCGTGCGCCGCCTGCCGGTCAAGAGCACTCGGCACTGGCGTGAGCTGTCCACACTCGACCCCTCGCTCGAGCGGCCGGCCGGTGAGGGATTGGGGGGCGGGAGCAAGATGCGGCTGCTCGAGGAGCTCGCCGACTTCCTTCGACTGGCGGCGCAGCAGCGCCCCCTGCTGCTGCATCTCGATAATCTCCAGCAGGCAGACGACGCCTCGTGGAGTGCGCTGGAGTACCTCGTGACCCAGCTCGAGAGCGAGCGGATCATGTTCGTGCTGAGCATGGAGCAGGAACGCGGTGCGGAGCTGCCTGAACGCTGGGTGCAGATCGCCTCGCGACCGCGGCATCACGAGATTCGCCTGTCGCATCTTACCCGCGACGATGTGAAGCGCTGGCTCGAGGCCGCGCTCCGCACCAGCGAACTCGGACGCGATCTCCTCGCGCATGTGTACCGCCAGACCGAGGGCAATCCCCTGCTCGTGCAGCAGCTGCTGCGCGATCTGCAGGAGTCGGGGCAACTGGTGCTGTCTGACGACGTCTGGCGGTGGACCTCGGTCGCAAAGATGCCCACGCAGCTCACGCTCGCACAGCTCGTGGCGCGCCGGCTGGAGCGGCTGACGGAGCAGGAACGCCTGGTGCTGGAGACCGCGGCGATCTTCGGACGCGAGTCTTCGGAGGAGGCACTGCTGGGCTCCATGACCAGCGAGCTCTCGAACGGTGTCCTCGAATCGCTGGTGAGCCGCGGGTGGCTGTCACCCACATTCGAGCGTGAGCATCCGTCGTATGTCGTCTCGCATGATGCGATCTCCGCCGCCGTGAGCGGACAGATGCCGGTGGAGCGGCGCATGCGGGCACATCAGCGCGCTGCCGAAATTCTCTCGAGAAGCGAGCGGCACTCCAGCGCCGAGATCGCCAGTCACTACGAACTGTCGGGCGATCGAGAGCGTGCGCACCACTTCGCCCTGCTTGCCGCCGATGAGGCCATCGCGCTGCACGAGAGCCGCGCAGTGGCGGAGATTCTCACGACGGCGGCCCGCACCGCGCCCACCGAGGAGGCGCTCGCGGGCGTGCGCGTGCGAATGGCGACCCTCGCGGAGATGGCAGGACAGTACGAGGAGGCCGAGTCGCTCTGCGATGAAGCCCTGGCGTACTACTCGGAGCATGGCGACGTGGTGCAAGCGCTGCGCGTGAAGCGCACGCGGGCATTGGTGCGCATGCAGCGGGGGCAGGCGGCAAGCGACACCCTGGAGGCGCTGTTCGCACTCGAGCGTGAGGCCGAAACGGAGCATGCGGACATGGAGCGCGCCGCCATCCTGTTGCTCATCTCGCAGACGCACTGGCGCCTGGGCGATCTGCGATCGGCGCAGCGCGTGGCGGCCGAGTGCGTGGAGATCGCTGAACGGGGAAATGACGCCATCCTGACCGCGGATTCCTGCAATCGGCTGGCGGTCACGATCCAGCTCGAGGACCCGAAACGCGCCCGCGATCTTTTCAATCGTTCTCTCGCCATCGCCACCGCGGCAGGCGATGCATTCCGTCGAGTGCGATGTCTCAACAACATCGGCGTGCTCGAGCTCATCTCCAACAATTGGAACGAGGCGCGCCGGATTCTCGAAAGCGCGTCGGAGCAGGCACGCACGGCCGGTCTCATCGAGCCATGGGGACGCGCGGAACTGAATCTCGGCGTGCTCGCGGGCCGGATCGGGGATCACGAAGGGGCGGGACGAGCGCTGATGGAAGCGCTCCGACTCACGTCGATGGTGCAGAACAGCGAGGAGCAGTTGTACGCCACCTACAACCTCGCGCATCTGGAGCGGGAACGGGAGCACTTCCGGGAGGCGGCGGACACCTACGAACTCGTGACGGAGCTGGCCGATCGCATCGGGCAGGTCGAGGTGCAGGCGGGCGCGATCGCCGGTTACGGTCTCTCTCGCTTCATCATGGGTGACACGAGTGCGGCGAGTGCGGCGCTCCTCAGAGCGACGCCGATGACAGAGCGCCTGGTGGAGTGGTTCCAGGGGCGCGAGCTCTTCGAGGCACTGCGCATTCACCTGGCGATGGCCGATGGCGATGCGGATGGCGCGGCGGAGCTGTTCCGGAGCGCGCTGATGGCCGCCAGCCCCACGGATGTCTACGGCGCTGCGTGGCTGACAGCGGAATTCGGTGCTGAGCTTCGCTCGCGCTTGCCCGCGGGTGTGGAGGCCGCGGTATTGGAGTATGCAAGCCGCCCGGAGGTGCTGGGGAATCCACGAATGCGCGAACGTCTGGCCGTATTGAAAGTTGACAGTAACTCCGCTATTGACCGATCGGGGTGAACTCCCATATTAGCGGAGTCGGGTGTGGCGCTACTCATGAGTTGGCGCCAGCACGCCGATACTCGACGGCGAGTGAAGTTCGGGCGTCGCTCCATGAGTGAGCAGACGCCCATCATTTTCCGCCTAGCGGAGTCCGAAATGCGTCGCACCAACTGGAAGACTGTCAGTACGCTCGTCACGATGATCGTGGTTTCCGGGTGTCAGGATAGCAGCGCCCCTGCGCTCTCGTCCTCCTCCGTTGCCCCGATGATGCTGGCCCCGGCCGGCCGTCCCTCGCTCAGCCTGTCTGGCGGCGCGTCGGGCAACACCTCCAACGACTTTACCGTCAGCCCGAACGGCGGAGTGTATTTCGCAGGGAATCACGCAGTCGTCTTTCCCGCCGGCAGCGTCTGTGATCCGGTCACCAGCAGCTACGGCCCCGGCACCTGGGACCAGCCCTGCACCACGATCACCTCGGCGCTCCGCGTTCACGCGGAAGTGCGCACCGCCAATGGCCGCTCGTGGGTGGACTTCACCCCCGCGCTGCGCTTCGCGCCCACCAATGACGCGTCGCAGTACGTGTGGATGTTCATGTATGCGCCGGGTGCAGTGAATGCCCGCGGCGATCTGTCGCGCTTCAACATCCTGTACGCCGCCAGCATCGGCGGAAGTACCATCGACGAGTCGGCAATGGATAGTTCCATGCGCACCTACGTCGACACCCGTAGCGGGATCTCGGCGCGCCGCATCAAGCACTTCAGCGGCTACACGAGCTCGTCCGGCAGGGCGTGCGATCCCACGGTCGACCTCACTGACTGCTTTCCAGACCCGAACGGCACCTGATGACCTGACGGTCGCAGTCGCGGTTCTCCGAGAACGCCCGCCAGCGATGGCGGGCGTTCTCGCTTCTGGAACCGCCCCCCGCGCGATATCGTACGTCAGTCATGGATTCCTTGCCCTCCCCTCCTGACGTTCGACGACCTGGCCCCTCGCGCCCGGGGGTGCTCGGCACCATCGGTTCAGTGCTCCAGGCTGCCCTGATTGCCTTCGCCGCCGCGCTCGGGATGTTGCTCGGATTTGGCCGGCGCAGCGGGACCCTCTGGCAACCACTCAATAGCGCCGCACACACGCTGCTCGGTGGACGTGCCGACGGGGTGTGGGGATTTGTGAAAGATGTGACGCCAGTGGGGTGTCTGGTGGTTCTCACGGTGTGCACCATCGCGACGCTCGCGGTAGTGCTGCTGGTTCCGCTGTTTCCGCGCTGGTCAGGGCTGGCGGCGGCGATCCTGGTGGCGTGGGCGGGGTATCTGCTGCACCTGCATGTGGTGGCGCGAGTGCCCGGTGGACTCGCCGCTCTGCTCACAGTGGGAGAGCTGCGGGCGCTCTACCTGTCCCAATGCGCCGCGCTGGTCGCTGGTACACGATATGCCCTCGCGGGAGCGCGCATCACCGTCGCGCGGTAACTCGACCGCTCGTCGTGGTGAAGGTGCAACGACACCGTCACCGAGTCGTGACAGTACACGGAAAGATTGGGGAATGCCCGCCTGCGCCGGTCAGACGGGCGGTTGATCCATGCAGTGCGCAAAGCGGAAGCCGCCGCGGCGCGCCGGGCTGGAAAGCAGAAATTTCAGAGAGGAGCAGTATGGATGTGCTGGTGATGCTCGAGGAGAGCCCCGATTTTTCGCCAGTGATGGCGCACGTGAACTCCGTGCCATCGCGCCTCGTGTCATCCGACCGTCCAGCACGCGACATCGTGACTCTCTACGGTGCGCCCAGCGAAGCGTCGATCGCGCTCGCGCTCGCCGCAGCCGTCGAGTCGCACCGCACGGGGCAGGGTCATGAACATCGGGACGCCATCCGGCATCTCGGCGTGTGGGAGGAGCGTGGTGCCATCGGTGATGCGGCGTGGCGTGACGCCTCAACCGGTCAGCTCGTGACGCACGATCTCGAGATTCCCCTCGATATCCTCCACTCCACGGCGTCGCAGCTGCTCGGCGAGTGCGGACAGCTGATCCGGCGTCTGGTCGCCGGCCTCTCGATGCCCGACTGGCCGGAGGGAGCCCGTCGCGCCATCACGGTGTCGCTGGAACCCTTCGTGGGGCTCGCGGCCCCAGTGCTCGCGCCTGTCGAGAACGTACTGGACCGGTTGCGGGAAGCGGACGCACTGGCCTTCGACTACGAAGGCGAGTAGCGCGCGGACGCGCGCGTCCTGATCGCTGAACGCCCGGAGCAGATGCTCCGGGCGTTCTTCACTCGCGTCCCCTCGTACCGACGCCCTCGTGCCCGGGCAAGCCACCCGCGACTATATTCCCCAGCGACCGCATCGTGTTCATCGACTGGGATCATTCGGATGACGGAACGCGCGAACAACGATGCCGGCGCGCCCGAGGTGGCGCTGCCCCACGGACCGATCGACGTGGTCGGCCAGGGCAAGGTGGGACACGCACTGGCAGCCGCACTGGCGGCGGCCGGCGCCACCGTTCGCGGACCGTACGGTCGCGGACATCGCGCCGGGGATGCAGCGGTCGTGATCCTGTGCGTCCCCGACCGCGAGATCGCCGCCGCTGCGGCGCGCGTGGCGCCGGGCCGGATGGTGGGCCACACGAGCGCCTCCGCGCCACTCTCGCTGCTCGCGCCGCACGAGGCATTCAATCTCCACCCGCTGCTCAGCATCACGTCGGCAACGCGGGACTTCACCGGCATCACCGCCGCGGTGGATGGGAGTACCGCGCCAGCCCTCGAGCGTGCTCAGGCGCTCGCCTTCCTGCTCGGAATGCAGCCACGGCAGATTCCCGGATCGCACCGGGCGCTGTACCACGCAGCGGCCAGTGCGGCCGCCAACTTCCTCGTCACGCTCGAGGAACTCTCGGCGAGGCTCGCCGAGCAGGCTGGCGTGGAACGCGCGGCGCTGGTGCCGCTGGCGCAGAGTGCGCTGGACAATTGGCGCGACCTGGGAGCGCGGGGGCTCACGGGCCCGGTGGCCCGTGGCGACGAAGCTACCATCCTCGCGCAGCGGCAGGCAGTTGCCGCCGCCGCCCCCGATGCGCTGCCGCTCTGGGATGCGCTCGTCGATGCCACGCGCCTCCTGGCGCGGTCCGCATGAAACTGATCCGCACTGTGCCCGAGCTGCGCGAGATCGTCGCGGATGCGCGGCGCCGGGGGGCACGTATTGGCCTCGTACCCACGATGGGCGCATTCCACGCCGGACATGTCTCGCTCATGCAGGCGGCGCGTGCGACATGCGACGTCGTGATCGTGTCGCTCTTCGTGAATCCCACACAGTTCAACGAACCGGCCGATCTCGCACGCTATCCGCGTGACGAGGCGCGCGACGCGGCGATGGCGCGGGATGCTGGCGTCGACGTGCTGTTCGCTCCTGCAGTGCAGGACGTGTATCCCGCCGACCTCTCGACAACAGTGGACGTGGGCGGCGTCACCGAGTCGCTGGAGGGCGAGGCGCGCGGGCCGGCGCACTTCCGTGGCGTGTCCACCGTGGTGTGCAAGCTGCTCAACATGGCGCAGCCGCACGTCGTCGTCGTCGGCCAGAAGGATGCGCAGCAGGCGCTTCTGATCCGGCGCATGGTGCGCGATCTCGACATGCCGGTGACCGTCGTCATCGCGCCAACCGTGCGGGAGCCCGACGGACTCGCGATGTCGAGCCGGAATGTTCTGCTCGCGCCGGAAGATCGTACGCGCGCGGCAGGGATCTTCCGCGCACTCGATGCTGTGCGCGCCGCGCTCGGCCAGGGCGAGCGCGACATGGCGGCAGCGATGGCGCGCGGCACTGCCATTCTGCGTGCCGCGGCGATCACGCCGGAATACTTCGCGGCGGTGAACGCCCAGTCATTGCAGCCGGTGGTGACCTTCGATGGGGAGACGCTGGTGGCGTTCGCCGGTCGATTCGGGGCGGTGCGGCTGATCGACAACGTCATTGTGACGCCCACGGAGCAGCGCGCGTGACGAGCGCGAGCCGAGGGGCACAGGCGCTGCCCTCGCTCGCGGCGGCGCATGCAGCCGCGAGGCCCATCGTGATGCTTACCGCCTACGACCATCCCTCCGCGCGCATCGCGGAGGCCGGTGGCGTGGATGTCGTGCTCGTGGGCGACTCCGGCGCGATGACGGTGCTCGGGTATCAG
The DNA here is from genome assembly GCA_038233745.1 of Gemmatimonadales bacterium. Lineage (GTDB taxonomy): Bacteria > Gemmatimonadota > Gemmatimonadetes > Gemmatimonadales > Gemmatimonadaceae > AG11. The sequence continues at coordinate 4,231 of JBBSVF010000025.1, read as the reverse complement.
AACACTCGCGACATCAGCGTGGAGGAGCTGCTCACCCTCACTCGCGCCGTGCGCCGCGGGCTCACGACAATACCGATGGTGGGTGATCTGCCCTTCGGCAGCTATGAGGAGAGCGACGCGCTGGCTGTCGCGACGGCCCGGCGATTTGTGGAGGAAGCCGGATGCGACGCCGTGAAGCTCGAAGGCGCGGGTGAGATGCTGCCGCGGGTGCGTGCAATCATCGACGCGGGCATTCCGGTGATCGGTCACGTGGGACTGCTGCCGCAAGGCGTGACGTCAGCGGACGGGTATCGCGCCCGGGGCCGCGATGCGGCGCAGGCGATGGCCATCCTGGAGGATGCGCGCGCGCTCGAGGCGGCCGGATGTGCGGCGATCGTGGTGGAGGCGGTGCCAGCGGAGCTGGGGGCGATTCTCGCGAGCGATCTCGCGGTGCCGGTGATCGGGATTGGAGCCGGCAGCGAAACGGGCGGGCAGGTGCTCGTCTTCCACGACCTGCTCGGCTTCACCGAAGGGCGACTCCCGAGGTTCGTGCAGCAGTATGCGCAGGCGCATGTGGAGCTGGCCGCAGCGGTGGCCACATGGGCGGCCGACGTACGCGCGCGACGCGTGCCGGATGCGACGCACAGCTACGGCATGGCCGCTGACGCACTGCTGGCGCTGCAAGCGGCCCTGTACAGCGAGCGCTCGGGCGACGTCACGGCTGACGCCCCCTGTGCGCCTCAGCCGTTCGCGGAGTGACGCCGCCGGGCCGCGCGCGCCTTCTTGGCCGTCTTGCCCGACTCGATCGGCACCACGTCGTTCGATGCTGCCACGGCAGGATCAAGTGCGGGCACTTCCTGGCGCGGCTGCTTGTACGTGAAGCGACGTCCTTCGTAGTTACGGAAGACCACTGAATCGTCGGTAATCTCCTCCACGTACTCGGGGAGCAACGGTACCTTTCCGCCCCCGCCCGGCGCGTCGATCACGAACTGTGGCACTGCCATGCCCGAAGTCCAGCCTCGCAGCGCCTGGATGATCTCCAGCCCCTTCTGTACGGTGGTGCGGAAGTGCTCGCCTCCCGCCACCTGATCGGCCATGTAGATGTAGTAGGGGCGCACCCGCGCCTTCAGCAATTCGTGCATGAGCTTCATCATCACGCGAGGGTCGTCGTTCACCCCCTTGAGCAGCACCGTCTGGCAGCCCAGCGAGATCCCGGCGCGACTCAGTCGGTCGAGCGCAGCCACGGCGGCAGGCGTGAGCTCGCTGGGATGGTTGAAGTGCGTGTTCATGAAGATGGGGTGGTACTGCTGCACCATCTCGCAGAATTCCGGCGTGATCCGCTCGGGCAGGTGCGAGGTGATGCGGCTGCCGATCCTGATGATCTCGATATGCGGAATGGCGCGGAGCCGCCGGAAGATGTACTCCAGGCGCTGGTCGCTCAGCATCATCGGATCGCCGCCGGAGAGGATCACATCGCGGATCTCGGTGTGCTGCGCGAGATACGCGAAGGCTGACTCGTACTCCCGCAGCGAGATCTTCTCCGGATCTCCCACCTTCCTGCGCCGTGTGCAGAAACGGCAGTAGCTGGCGCAGACCGGGCTCACCAGGAAGAGGGCACGATCGGGATACCGGTGCGTGATATTCGGCACAGGCGAGTCGCCGTCCTCGTCGAGCGAATCGATCACCCCGTCCACTACCTCCAGTTCCTGCACCGTGGGCACGAACTGGTTCCAGTTCGCGTCGCCCACGGCAGTGATCTGCTCGAGCGACTCCCGCGTGATGCGCATCTGGAAGTTGTCGAACGCGGGCTGCAGTGCCGCTTCATCGATCTCGCGATCGGCCACATCCTGCCCGAACCGATCGGCCACATACGACTTCAGGCCGGCCAGCGTGCTGATGCTCTCGTCTCGCAGGGATTTCTGCCAGTCACTCATGGCGTGGCCACTCCAGCCTCGGGTTGCGAAAGGTCCATGGTCAGGATGATGCGATCGTTCCCAGGCGCGTAGAAGTCGCGCAGACGGGCCGACTCGAGATACCCCGCAGACGCATAGAATCTACGCGGTGCATCGTAGTCCTCGCGCGACGATGTCTCGACGACGAGCAGCCGCGCACCACGCCGGCGCAAATGCCGCTCCACATGCGCCACGAGTGCTCGCCCCACACCGCCACGTTGCGCGGAGGGATGCACAGCCAGCCAGTACAGATCGTAGGTGCCACGCGCCGAGGGCGTGGGGCCGAAGCAGGCGTAGCCGAGCAACGAACCATCGCGGTGCAGGGCACCGATGAACTCGTAATCCACCGTGCGATCGGGCCCCACCGTCATCGACTCGTCGAAGAGGCCGAGCGCCACGTTCACCTCCTCGGCGGAAAACGAACCAGTTGCCCGCAGGAGGCTGTCGAGCGCAGCGCGATGCTCGGTGCGAAGAACGATGAGTTCCACAGTCAGTCAGCCGCCGGCTGGAGTTGCGGGGGCGCCGCGAGGGCGGGCACTCCGGAGAGTTGCTGCGCCAGCGCCCAATGCTGCTCTGTCGTGGCCGCCGTGCGTCCAGGTGCGAACGCGAGATCACGGATACGGATCACGAGCGAGCAGTAGTCCAGCCCAGCAACCTTTGCCATGCGAGCGAATCCGGCGTCCGGCGCGATGTCGGGATTCGCGTTCACTTCCAGCACCCAGGGTAGTCCATCACGGTCGATCCGCAGGTCCACTCGGCCATAGCCGCACCCACCCACCACCTTCCATGCCGCCAGCGCCACACGACGCAGCTCCGCGACGAGCGTTTCCGAGAGATCGGCGGGGCATCGCGGTGAGGCGCCCAGATCCTCATCGCAGCCGTCATCCCACTTGGATCGATAGCTCACGATGCGCCAGAGCCCCTCCGGCATGGCGCGGAAGTCGATCTCCGCGATGGGGAGCACCTCGTTGCCGAGCACGGCCACATTCACTTCCCGCCCGTCGATGTAGCGTTGCACCACGATCTCGTCCCAGCGCTCGAGCATGTCGGCGCTGCGCGCGGCGAGCTGCTCCTCCGTGCGCACGACCGAGCGCTGCTCGATCCCGATGGAGGCGTCCTCCGCGGCTGGCTTGCAGATGGCGGGAAACCCTGCACTGCGAGGCGGCTCGCCGCGTCGCACCACGGCAAAGCCGGGAACGGGAACGCCGCTCCGTTCGAGCGCTGCATTCACTACCGGTTTCCGGAGGCAGAGCGCCGTGGTCCAGCTGGAGCTACCGGTATGGCGAATGCCGAGCAGTTCGAGCACTGCGATGACTGGAGGCTCCAGCGAGGCCACACCATCCACCGCCTCGCACAGGTTGAACGCCATGTCGGGCGCTGCCTCGCACAGCTCTCCGATCCAGCGCGCATCGGGGGCAATGGCGATACGGACGGTGGCGTCGCCCGCCGCGTGCAACGCCGCTTCAACGGCCTTCACGGTGTCCAGGATCGCCTCGTCCGCCGAGCGTGCGGAGGCACTCGCGCCGTCGAAGAGAATGGCGACGTTCACTGGAGGACTGCGTCCAGGCGCACGCCGGTACGCTCGCACGCGGCTTCGAGACAGCGCCCGATGAGATCGCCGTACGAGAGTCCTGCGGCACGGGCCGCCTTCGGCAGGCACGAGTTGTCTGCCGGGTCGGGGAGGATCCCGGGCAGAGGATTGACCTCGATCACATGCGGGGTGCCGCCCGCATCCAGCCGCACATCCACGCGTGACCAGTCCCGGCATCCGAGCGCACGGTAGGCGGCCAGCACCACATCCTGGATGGCCTGTGCCAGTGCGGACGGGATGCGCGCGGGGCATTCGAAGATGTCCAGCGGCTGCGACGGAGTATCCCAGATCCACTTCGCCTCGAACCCGTAGACCGGAGCGGCACCCGGCGGGAGTGCACCGAAGTCGAGCGCGACGATCGGCAGCACCTCCGCACTCACGCCATTGCCCAGCACGCCGCAGGTAAACTCCGCGCCAGGCAGGAAGCTCTCCACGAGCACCGGCTGCTGGTAGCGCTCCAGCAGGTCCTCCACCACGGCGTGCAGCTCGGTCACACTGCGCGCGAGATTGGCCTGGGTGATGCCCCTCGACGATCCCTCGTGCAGCGGCTTGGCGAACCAGGGCGACGCGATCGTGGGTGCGAGGGCGCGTGTCTCGAATGCCGATTTCACCACGAACCAATCGGCGGTCGGCACGCCGCACGAGCGCAGGATCTGTTTGCCGCGTGCCTTGTCGAGTGCCAGGGACAGTGTCAGCGGATCGCTCCCCG
>JBBSVF010000024.1:0-18497 GCA_038233745.1 Gemmatimonadales bacterium | reverse complement strand
GCGCCGTTCGGACCGATCACGCCCACGATGCCACCGCGCGGCAGCGAGAAGCTGAGGTCGTCGAACAGCACCTTCTCACCAAAGGCCTTCTTCACACCCTTCGCGATCACCACGTCATTCCCGAGCCGCGGCGGGGGCGGACTGGTGATCTCCTGCGCCAGCACCTTGTCGCCGGTGTCCTGCTCCTGCAGCTCCTCGAACTTCTGAATGCGGCTCTTGCTCTTGGCCTGCCGAGCGCGCGGGGCCATACGCACCCACTCGAGCTCGCGCGCCAGTGCGCGCTGCCGCGCACTCTCGGTCTTCTCTTCCAGCTTCAAACGATCGCGCTTCTGGTCCAGCCACGAGGTGTAGTTGCCCTCCCACGGAATGCCCTTGCCGCGGTCGAGCTCCAGGATCCACTTCGCCACATTGTCCAGGAAGTAGCGATCGTGGGTGATCGCCACCACCGTCCCCGGAAACTCCGCCAGGAATCGCTCCAGCCACTCCACACTCTCGGCGTCCAGATGGTTGGTGGGCTCGTCCAGCAGCAGCATGTCGGGCTGCTCCAGCAGGATCCGGCAGAGGGCGACGCGACGCTTCTCACCGCCACTCAGGGTGTTCACGTCGGCGTCATCGGGCGGAAGGCGCAGCGCCTCCATGGCGATCTCGATCTTGTTGTCGAGATTCCACAGATCAAGGGTGTCGATGCGCTCCTGCACCTTCGCCTGCTCATCCATGAGCTTGTCGAAGTCGGCATCGGGCTCGGCGAACGCCGCACTGATTTCGTTAAAGCGGTTGAGCAGCCGGCGCTGATCGGCCACGGCCTCTTCCACATTCTCGCGCACATTCTTGGTGAGGTCGAGCTGCGGCTCCTGCGGCAGGTAGCCGATCTTGGTGCCCTTCGCCGCCCACGCCTCGCCCTGATAATCCTGGTCGACGCCGGCCATGATGCGCAGCAGCGAGGACTTTCCCGCGCCGTTGGCGCCGAGGACGCCGATCTTGGCGCCGGGATAGAAGGAGAGCCAGATGTCGTCGAGAATCACGCGCGAAGGGGGAACCACCTTGCGCAGCGACTTCATGACGTAGATGAACTGTGGTGCCACGACTGATCCGGGAGAGGGAGGGCGGAGGCGCGCAACAACCGGCGCGCGGGTCCAGCCGTGCAATCTAATCGCTCAGTTGGGACCCGGTCCGGCGATGTTCACGGCCTACTTCGGCCGCGTCCTCCACCGCGCGCCGGAACGCGCGAGGGTCAACGGCAGGAAAGCGATAGAGATCCGGCTCAATCAGCGCGAACTGCCGCAGAAGCTGTGGCCCATCGACGAGGCGACGATCGAGCATGACGCGGACGTCGGCCAGATCACGCTCGTGACCGCGCTCGAGCTTCGCGAGGGCCTGCGACACGAGATCGAAGTGGTGGAATGTCACGCTGCCGATTCGCTCGATGAAGGGGCTGCGTTCCTCCCATCCTGCCGCAACCGGAATGAAATCTCGCGGTGAGGCGAGCTCCACGTTCACAGAGAGGCGCTCCTTCATCTCCGGAATGGATCGCATCACACCATCATCCTCGGGAACCACCACGAGATCGACGTCGATGGTGGACGCGCGCCAGCCGAGCAGCACGGCGGTGGTGCCGCCGACGAGATAGATACGCAGCTCCCGGTGGGCTGCGCGCGCGAGCGACTCCATCACCTGGCGTATCCGCTGTGCCGTGAGTGGCTGGCGCACCCGCTACCCGTGAGGCACGAGACACTCCGCTGCCCGCTCGAAACTCACCAGACGGCGAATCAGCGCATTGTACTGCCCATGCGCCGCGTCGCCATGCGTCACGGTCAGCAGGTCGTACAACCGGCGTTCGGGATCATCAATGCCAACGGATGGCACCTCGAGCCCCAGCCGCCGCAGGCGCGACGCGCCGATCGCGACCAGCACCGCGGCCACGGACTCTCGGCCCGCGGCAAGATCGTCGATGCCGATCCCCACCAGATCGGCGCCCGGAAGCGCTGTCAGATTCGCGAGCTGCATGGTGTGGAGTATAGTGCGTGCTGGCGTTGTGGGCGTGGCGACGGACAAGAGCCCCGACGCCTTACTGGTACATCAGATGCCGTCGAGGATGTAACTCACGTGGTAGCAGATGCTCGCGATTTTGAGTTAGTGCATTCCGATGTGCCAGGATGCCTCGGATTACGGCCACCGCGTTCCCTTGCCAAGACCGTGTCGTCCTCGTCACGCCTCTCGAAGGTCATCGGGCGACCGTTTCCCGCGCGAACTCGATGGTCACAGCCGGGCGGAGCACCTCGTAGCTCCCCCCGTCATTGTCGTAAGCGGCTGGCATGAACCCGAACGGCGCCACACGGACCATCGCGAAGCGCTTCAAATAGCCTTCGCGGTACTGCGCGCAGCAGGCGGAGGCCGCCGCAGCCGGTGCACTCGCGATCGTCCCCGCGCCACGACTCGCGCCGACCGAGGCCACCGATCGGTGGGCGGCCGTCCTCCATCAGCTCTTTAAGGTCGACCCCCTCGCGTGTTCGATGCTGCGGGCCATGCGCATCGCCGCCTTCATCACCACCACGTCGGTAATCGACTAGTTCCTGATGCAACTCCGCACTCGCGCCACCACCGCGCCCAGCGTCGCGTGGAATTTCCCATCGACGCGGGCACCGGCGACTCCGGGCGCGGCCCCTAAAGGAACCTCGCCGAGTACTTCGACCGTCCCCGATTGAATCACCTAACGCGCATCGCATCGCCGCTGCCCACTTGCAACAGCCGCCCGACGTGCCACGCGAACATTAGCAACTCCAAGGTTAGCGCGCCCTATTGCGTTCCTGTCGCGGAGTACTTAGCAATCAGCCGCGGCCGCTCGCACGGAATGTGTGCGCGCTGGCGGCAAGGGGCGGGCGATCGACCGGCGCGAGGCGGTGTCCGGTGAACGGGAGCAAGGCTTCCGGCACGCACGTCCCGAAGGACACGAGCGGTGGCGGCCGATGCATGCCGGTAACAGCCAGTACGCGTGGAAGTCCGTGACGTTGCAGCGCCGTTCGTGCGCGCCGTCGCATCCTGTCGTCCCAAGGCCACTCGACACGCCAACAGTCAGCGATCACCCACGCGTGCACCGAGCGGGGTGACGAGCAGCGTTGCACCACCCACGAACGGACGCAGCGGAGGCGCGTCGGATCACGAGCATGCACACCAACCCCTGGAGGAATCACGATGCCACGTCTTGCAAAGCTGATATTGGGCGGTCTGATGATGGGAGGCGCGTTCGCCGCGGCGCCACTGCCGCGCGCGTACGCACAGGATGAAATAGCGGATACGGATTGTACGTATGGAACGATCATTGTGAACGACAAGTGCAGCGGCGAGACGACGCGGTGCTGCAAGTGCAAGCTCGGGTGTCCGGCCCAGTGAGCCCCGGCGCGCATCGTCGAGGAGCGATCGCGCGCGCCCCGGCGACCCAGCCTCCGCTGCGTCCGGGGCACGCGCGCTCGCTCACCGGCGAGCATCCGACGAGACAGGGGCGCGTGGCGCATTCGGCGCGCGCGCTTGCTGGACCACCATTGTAAACGGAGGGAATCATGCCACGTCTTGCAAAGTTGATATTGGGCGGTCTGATGATGGGAGGCGCGTTCGCCGCAGCGCCACTGCCGCGCGCGTACGCACAGGATGAAATAGCGGATACGGATTGTACGTATGGAACGATCATTGTGAACGACAAGTGCAGTGGCGCGACGACGCGGTGCTGCAAGTGCCAGCTGGGATGTCCGGCCCAGTGAGGCTGAGCAAGTCAATCGCTCAAAGTGGGGTACCGGTGCGCGGCTTCGGCGGCGCAGCCGGTGCCCCACCGGAGCGGTGATCTTCCCGTCACTCCTTAGCGACTCCCACCTCCCCCACGATGTCCCCGACCAGACGCCTTCCCGAGACGTACCTGCTCACCCTCGCGTGTGCCCTCGCCGTCGCGTGCGCGCGCGAGTCAATGGCTGTCCCGCAACGCCTCGACCTCGGCATCGGGCCGCCGTCGACCGCGCAGGAGCGCGTCTCACTCGTGGACTCCACGGGACTTGGGCTGCGCGAGCCCTCGCTCATGAATCCGGCGCACGTGCGCAGCGGCCCGGGCGGCAGCTACTGGCTGCTGGACACCGGACGGGGCGCGGTGTTCAGCTATCGCGCCGACGGATCGTTTATCCGGCGCTTGGGGCGCAAAGGCCGCGAGCGCGGGCAGTTGCGCACACCTCTCGCGCTCGATGTCTCGCCGCAGGGTACCGCTTGGGTGGTGGATGTCGGCAACGGCAAGGTAGTGGGCTTCGACACCACGGGCGGCATCACCGAGATTCCAATCGACTTCCAACCGGCTGGGATTGCCGCCCCCTCGGACGACGACCTGTGGATCGCCGGCGACCTGCGCACCTCGGTGTTCGTACGGCTGTCGCGAGACGGCACGCGGCGCGGCCTTGTCGGGACGCCCGCTGACACGGGAGTCGCCGCGTTTCGCGGCAATCAGGGGACAGCCACGCACGGTTCCGGTTCATGCGCGGTGCTGTGGGCGTATGCCTACCGGTCGCGGCTCGAATGCTACGCGATCGACGGCCGCCTGCGCTGGCGGGCGAGTGGCCCGACGCCGGTTGAGTGGCCAATTGACGCGAACCCCTTCCAGATGTCGGCTAACGACCGGCTCGCGTTCCTCGATCTGACCGCGGGCGAGGGTCGGGTGCTCGCGCTCTTTCTGGGCGGTGCCGGCATCCCGCAAAGCGCCGAGCTGCAGGTGTTCGACGAATCGACGGGAGCCTTCCTCGGCACCGCGCCGCTCAGCGAGCCGGCCACGCACCTCGCAGCGGGTATCGCGGGACTCGCGACAGTGCAACTCGAGGGCGAGCGGGCGACTCCGCACCTCCGCGTATATCCCCGCGCGAAGGGAGGCGCCGGCCTGTGAAGATGAAATGGGATACTCTCGTTCTCGTCGCCGCGGCCGGGCTGCTGATCGTGAGCGTCGGTGCCCGCGGCGTGGTGTCGCACCAGCGACACGCAGCGCTGGCTGACAGACAAGTGGCGCTGCGGGCCGGCGACACGATCCCAGACCTGGCCAACGAACTTCCTGGCGCCACGCCGGGCCGCGCGGTGCTCGTGATGTTTTTCACTGCCGAATGTCCGTGGTGCCGCGTGTCCGTGCCACGGTGGAATGCGCTGGCCGACTCGGCCCTCGCGCACGGGATCGAGGTGCGTGCGGTGAGCCTCAGCGACAGCGCGAGCACGGCGGCGATGATCCGGCAGACGGGCTTTCGCGTCGTCCCGGCGCACGCACCGGACGCGAAGATTGCCATCGCGCGCTGGCGCGTGGTTCGCGTGCCCTACACCGTCGTGCTCGCACCCGACCATCGCGTCGCCGCATCATGGGTGGGGCTGGTGGACAGCACCACCGCCTCGCAAATCCATTTCTACCTTCGCTGACCACGCCACCGGAGAGTCCCGATGAAGGTCCTTATGCTCCTCCGCGACAGTGCGATCGTCGTCGGCAGCTTCGTGCTGGGCTTCGCGGTGCTCGGCAGTATCCTCTACGGCACCTGGAAGCGCACTCCGTCCCCGAGACGGATCGCCGAGTGGGCCCCCGTCGCAGCGGGAGAGAACAGGGCCGGTCGCGCCGACGCACCCATCACGATCGTGGAGTTCTCGGACTTCCAGTGCCCGTTCTGCCGGGTCGAGTCGGGGACGCTGGCTGAAGTGGTCGAGGACTACGGTGGCGAGGTTGCCGTGGTGTTCCGGCACTTTCCCATCCTGAGCGTGCACCCGTTCGCCGAGCGCGCGGCCATCGCCGCCGAGTGCGCCGGCCGCCAGGGACGGTTCTTCCCATACCACACCGCGCTGTTCGCGGAGCAGGATGCCATCGGCACCGCTCCGTGGACCCGATTCGCGACCCAAGCCGGCGTGCCGGACACCGCGATCTTTGCCGCGTGCGTATCCAGCCAGGCGCCGATCGCAGGTGTGCGCGCGGACGTCGCGTTGGGTGAACGGCTCGCCGTGAAGGGAACCCCCACGCTGTACATCAATGGATACGAGCTGACTGGCACGCCGTCCCGGGCAACCATCGACAGCGCGATCAAGGTGCTCCAGCGCGCCGCGAAACGGCCGGGCGACGAGTGACAGTGATCCGTGTCGGTCCACCGGCGTGCTGTGCCCTCGCGGTCGCGATGCTTGGGTGGGCCAGCCTCGCCTCGGCGCAATCGGACACCATCCGCGCGCGCCTGCTCACGGCCGGCGGCACGCCGAGTCCGAGCGCGACGATGCTTGCCACGCCGGTGGGCGGCACCGCGACCGTGCAAGCCTCCGCCGACGATGCCGGCCGCATCATGGCGGTGGTCCCGCACGGCACAACACCGGTGCTGCTCGTCCTGCGCGCGCCAGGACTGGAGGAGCAGCGCCGCACGGTCCAGCGCGACCACTCGTTTGTCGACGTAGGCGACGTGACGCTCGTGCCCGCCCCGGTGGCGCAGCTGGCGACGGTGAAAGTCGTCGAGCGGCGTCGCCAGCGCCCGCCGCGCACCGATGGCTCCAGCAGCGACCCGGCTGCCTCACAGGCCGGATCGCCGCTCGTGACGGGACTGTCGGGCGACGTGATGGGTGACCTCGCCCTCCTCGCGGGAACGATTCCAGGTATCTCGGTCACTCGCGACCAGCCCGGCGCAGTCACCGGATTCTCCGCGCTCGGCCTCTCGCCCGACCAGAACGCGACCACGATTCAAGGGGTCCGGACGTCGGCCGGCAACCTCCCGCGGGATGCGGCGGTCAACACGCGCATCGCGGTGACGACCTTCGACCCGTCACGCGGCGGGTTCTCGGGCGCGCAGACCTCGGTGCAGGTGCTCCCGGGCTCGCGCTACAGTGCGCGTTCCCTCCGCTTCACGATCGATGCGCCGGCGCTGCAGGCCGTGGACCCGATCGCGCGGCGGCTCGGGCAGACACCGACGGATGTGCAGACGAGCGGTCTCGTGTCGGGTCCTCTGCACGAGGGCCGCGTACTCTACAACGCGTCGGGCCAGCTGGGCATCGTCAGGCTCACCTCGCCGGCGTTCGCCCCGGAACGACTGCGTAGCGCGGTCGACATCGGCGCCGACGCAGCGCGCATCGAGGCCGCGCTCGCGACCGCGGAAGGCTACGGGCTCGGCGCCGCCGGCACGCCAACGGGGACGGACGGCAATGCGTCGGGACTCGTTCGTCTCGACCTCGCGCCGGGGCGTCCCTTGACCGGCAACGTGATCGCCTCCGGCCGTTGGCGCGAGACGACGCACGGCTATGCCTCGCCGCTCACCGCACTCGGCAGCTCGGCAACGCAGCGCTCTGAGGGTGCGGACGTCGTGACGACGGTCTCGCGCTACATCAAGGGCGTCGTGCTGAACGAGGCGCACGTGGGGATGACGTGGGCAGCGTCGTCGCTCGTCCCAACGATGGCACTCCCGGAAGTGCAGGTCGCGACGCTCGCGCAGTCGACCGACTCGGGGCAGGGCATCGCCCCACTGACCTTCGGCGGTCGCTCGGGGATCGCGAGCCGGTTTGACTCGCGCGCGCTCGAGTTGAACAACGAGACGAGCTGGAGTTCGCTCGACGCCCGCCATCACGGCCGCGTGACAGTGAGCGGGCGCGCCGAGCATGCCACCGCACGCCGGCTCACGGACCCGGGATTCCTTGCGTACGAGAACGAGCAGGACTTCGCGGCGAACCGGCCGAGTTCCTTCTCGCGCCTGCTCGGGGAGGAGGAGCGTGCCCTCACGTTGGGCACCCTCGCGCTCTCGGCGGCCGACGTCTGGACGCCGTCGCCGAGGCTGCGGTTGCAGTACGGGCTGCGGATGGACGGCGTGGCGCTGCCGGCGCTCGCGTCGCCCGATCCAACGCTGGCGTCGGCACTGGCAATCGAGGGCATCGTTGCGCGCGGCATCACCGACCTGAGCCCGCGCGCGAGCGCAACATGGGCGTACGGCAGCCGCTCGAGGCTGCTGGGCATGGGTGCCGAGCCGCTCGGGTCGGTGCGCGTGGGGCTCGGGGTGTTCCAGGACGTTCCCTCTGCGGGCGACTTGGTGACCGTCGCCTCGTCACGCGATGGTCCGTTCGCCACGGAGCACTGCATCGGGGTCGCGACGCCCGTTCCGGATTGGAACGCGCTCCAGCGCGGCGACGCAAGCTCCATCGGCTGTCCCAACGACGGCGCGCTCGCGCAGACAGCCCCTTACGTCGAATTCCTCGCGCCGTCGTCCCGCTTCCCGCGCAGCGCGCGTGCGAGCGCCGGATGGGAGGGAATGCTCGGTCGCGGCTGGCGCGCCGATGCGGAGCTCGTCGCCTCGTCCACCACGCGGCTCGCGCGGCTGGATGACGTGAACTTTGGCGGCGTGGTCACGCAGGTGCTCGACGACGGGCGACCGCTCTACGCCGCTGCAACGAGCATCGATTCGGCAAGCGGCCGCATTGTTAGTACGGCGAGCCGGCTCGACCCGCGGTGGGGCCGCGTGACGCGCGGCGCGAGCGACCTCGCCGCACGGTCGACGCAGCTCACCGTCCGTCTGGCGCCCGAAGCCGCGCTTGGGCCGTTCGACGTGACGCTGGCGTACACACTCGGGAGCTTTCGTTCGCAGGGGAATGGCTTCCGTGGCACCACTGCGGGCGATCCGCGTACCGTCGAGTGGGGACGGGCACCGACCGACCGTCGTCACGAAGTGAACTTGATAGGCTCGGCGGTCTTCCGCGGCGGGATGACCGCATCACTCTGGGCGCGGATCGGCTCCGGCCTGCCGTACACCCCTGTTGTGAATCGCGACGTGAACGGCGACGGCCTGGCGAATGACCGCGCCGCGGTGCCGGCGGCGGGGGGCGACACGAGCCGGGCGGCGGCACTCGATGCATTGCGCACGTCGGCGCCCTCGCGTGTGCGCGAGTGCCTGGACCGGAACGCTGGCGGCATCGCTGGCCGCGCGAGCTGCGAGGGGCCATGGGCCGCGCAGCTCAATGCGCAGTTGCGCGTGCGCGCGCCGGCGTTTGCCCACACGCAACGGCTTACGGCGGTGCTCACGTTCGTGAACGTGCCGGCGCTCCTCGATTACGTTCTGCACGGTGCGTCGCCGTTGGGGTGGGGGCAGGGCGGCACCGTGGATCCCGTGCTGTGGCAGGTGACCGACTACTCTGCCGCGAACCAGCGCTTCGGCCTGCGCGCGAATCCCGGATTTGGCCGACTGCTCTCGGCGCGCGACGGCCTGCGCGCCCCGTTCCAGCTTACGCTCGACGTCCGGTTCGCTCTCGGTCCTCCTCGCGTGGAGCAGCTGTACCGGCAGAGCATCGCGAAGCCACGCACGGATACCGCGGCACTCGTCGTCATCCTGCGCGACCAGTTGGCGGGTGAGTTCCCGAACACGCCGCAGGAGATCCTGCGAATCGAGGACTCGCTGCAGCTGTCGCCCGCGCAGGTGACGCGGCTGCGCGCATTGCAGCGGCGTTACAGCGAGCGGAGCGATGCCATCTGGACGCCTGTCGCGCGGCTGCTCGCGGCAGCCGATCGTTCCCAGGCGCACCACGACGCCGGCGTGCGCGACCTGCGCGAGGCGCAGGAGCGCGCAGCCGATCTGCTCGTCGAGCTGGCACGCGAGATCCGGACGGTGGTGACCCCGGAGCAGATCCGCATGATGCACCCGCTCTTCGCGGTTCTGCTCGACGAGTATCGGGTGCACGATCTGCTCGTGCGACCATTCTGAGGGCGATGGAACGTTGAAGCATCTGTCGATCGGGCCGGCCGCGTTCTCCGCGGCCGGCCCGTTGGTGCAACCAGATACGGCGACTACTTCACAGTGAACTGCGACGCCATACCGTGCAGCGCGTGCGGCTTGCCATCCTTGGCGTCGGGAAAGAAGCAGAGCATTCCATACTCGCCCGGCTCCAGATCCACGGTGAGCAGGTTCACGACACCCTTCGCGAAGGCTGAGGTACCGCCCATGGGCATGCCAGGCGGCGGACCCTGCGGCTTCTCGGACCAGGCGAACATGTCCATCGCTGTCTTGCCGGGCGCGAGCTTGATGATGAAGATCTCGTGGGGCTGCGCGGCCGTGTTCGTCACGCGGAAGGTATGAGCGCCCGCCTTCACGGTCTTCGGGATGCCGAAGTTGTAGTCGGACAGCCGGATATTCACGTCCGCCCTCGGCGGAGTGACCTTCGCCCTCTCGGCCTTCGGCACGGGCGTGACAGTGAGCGGCTTCACCATCCCCTTCATCATGTGCGGGGTGCCATCCGGGCTCGGGATGGCGCAGAGCATCACGTAGTTGCCAGCCGCCAGGTCGATGGTGACCTCGGTGGCCCCGGCGCCCGGCGCGCCGGCATTCGGACCACCCATGAAGTGCACCCACGCCGGCGGCCGGCCACCGGGCTTCATGCTCGCCGCGAAGTCGGCCATGGTGTGCCCACCAGTGAGACGCACGAGCTGGATATGATGCAGCTCCTTCCCCTTGTTGGTGAGGCGAAAGGTGTTGTAACCGGCGGGGATGCTCGCTGGAGCGTCGAACGAGTACTCGCTCGCCACGACATTCACGATATTCGGTACGTGCGGCGCAGGCGCGGCAGCCGTCACCGCGACGGCACTGGCGGCGATAGCCGCGATGGGAATCAGGCGAAACATTGGGACTCTCCGTAGGTGGGGACGGACTGCGAACAACCCTTCAATCTGCATCGACCTGGCGTTAACCGCCAGAGTGAGTACCCCACTATGGCGGGTTGGTTGATCCGGTTACCCGCCTCCGTCCATCCGGATGCCTTCATGCATGTCGTGACCGGCGTGCTCGTCGCCCACACTCAGGGCGACGCAGAGCACAGCAGCACCACTCGTGGCGGCTCGGCGCGAAATGGACTTCCAGCGTGACGTCATGGTGTCTCCCGGTGAGCGGCGTACCTTTCAGACGATCCCACCCGACTCACCGTTAACTGCTCCGTGGCCGACTTCTCAGTTTCGCACCAGCTCCTGAACGGCAATCCGCTGCTCGCCCTTCCCGCCCTCTTCCTCGGGGGCGTGCTCACGAGCCTCACGCCCTGCGTCTACCCGATGATCCCGATCACGGCGGCGATCGTGGGTGGCCAGACGGCGGGGGAGCCGGCGTCGCGCATGCGTCCGGTGTTCCTGACGCTCACGTATGTGGCCGGGCTGGCGCTGGTGTATTCAGCGCTGGGGCTGTTCGCGGGGCTCACGAGCACGATGTTCGGGAGCATCAGCACGAACCCGTGGCTGTACTTCGCCATGGCCAACCTGCTGGTACTGGCGGCGCTGAGCATGCTGGACGTGGTATCGATTCGCCTGCCCGCGGGTATCATGACCAGGGCCGCCAATCTGGGCACGGCGGGCCGGGTGTCCGGCGCGTTCGCGATGGGTGCGATGTCCGGACTGGTCGCGGCGCCCTGCTCGGCTCCGGTGATGGTTGGGGTACTGGCCTGGGTCTCAACCACGCACAGCGCGGCGCTGGGATTCCTGTACCTGCTGGCCTTCTCGCTGGGGATGTGCACGCTGCTGGTGTTCGTGGGTCTCTCCACGGGAGGGCTGGCTCGCCTTCCGCGCGCGGGAGCCTGGATGGTGACGGTGAAGCGCGTGTTCGCGCTCATCATGCTCGGGGCCGCCGAGTATTACCTCGTGAAGATGGGACAACTGCTGATATGACCATGAAACTCGTTCGCCTCGCTACTGCATGCGTCGCCCTGCTCGCTGCGCCGCACGTTGCGCGGGCGCAGGACAGCGGGCTGGAGATCGGCAGCCGGCCTCCGCATGCGATGCTGCAGACCCTCGATGGCAGGACTGTCGATCTCGCGACAGTGGCGAAGGGGCCTGCGATCGTGGAATTCTGGGCGACGTGGTGCGAGAACTGTGAGCATCTGCTGCCCGCGCTCAAGTCAGCCTACGCGAAGTATGGGAGCCGTGTGGCGTTCGTGGGCGTGTCGGTGAGCGCCAACCAGAGCCTGAATCGCGTGCGGCTGCACACGAAGAAGTACGGGGTGCCTGGGCTGCAGCTCTACGACACGAAGGGCGAGGCCACAGGCAATTGGGATGTGCCCGCCACGTCGCATGTGGTGGTGATCGACCGCAACGGCAAGGTGGTGTACACCGGCGTGGGCGGGACGCAGGATCTGGAGGCGGCGATCAGGAAGGTGCTGTAACGCTCGCGTGAACTGCGCGGAAACTGCAGGCCCTTCGCTGCGCTCAGGGCGACCGTTCCGTCATCCTGAGCGTAGCGAAGGATCTGCAGGTTGGTCACCCGCGGAAACTGCAGGCCCTTCGCTGCGCTCAGGGCGACAGGCTAGCCGCTCAGCCCTTCCCCGGTCATCCTGAGCGCAGCGAAGGATCTGCAGTTCGATGTCTCACGCGAACAACCCCTCGATGGAGAGGTATCGCTCGCCGGAATCGTAGCAGAATGCGAGCACGACACTTCCGTCCTTCATCGTGGGCAGCGTCTGCGCGACGGCGGCCAGCGTCGCACCGGACGAGATCCCTACGAAGATGCCCTCTTCGCGTGTGACGCGCGCAGCGTACGCGAAGGCGTCCTCCTCCGTCACCTGCACATAGCCGTCTACGACATCGGCGTGGAAGTTCTCGGGGATGAAGCCGGTAGCGATGCCCTGTATGCGATGCGGCGCGTGCTCGCCCCCGCTCAGCACCGTGGACTTTGCGGGTTCCACAGCGAGGGTCGTGAGCCCGGGCATCACGCCCTTGAGCACCTCGCTCACGCCGGTGATGTGGCCGCCGGTGCCAACACCGGTGATCAGGTAATCCACGCCATCGGGAAAGTCCGCAACGATCTCGCGCGCTGTGGTGCGACGATGCACGTCGATGTTTGACGGATTGTCGAACTGCATGGGTACCCACGCGCCGTCGATCTCCGACGCGAGTTCCCGCGCCCGGGCAATGGCGGCATTCACACCGCCTTCGCGCGGCGTGAGATGCAACTCGGCGCCATAGGCGGTCATGATACGCCGCCGTTCGACGGACATGGACTCGGGCATCACGAGGATCACGCGATAGCCCTTCACGGCCCCCGCCATCGCGAGTCCGATGCCGGTATTGCCCGACGTGGGCTCCACGATCACTCCACCTGGCTTGAGCACCCCGCTGCGCTCGGCGTCCTCGATCATCGCGATGCCGATGCGATCCTTGATCGACCCACCGGGATTGGCGCGCTCGAGCTTCAGCCACACCTCGATGGTGGGGTAATCAGCGAAGAGCCGGCTGAGCCGCACATGTGGTGTGTTGCCGATGGTGCCGAGGATGGAATCGTAGCGCATGAGAGACCTTGTGCGGGTGAGGGAGGTGTGTCAGGCCAATGTCGATGCTTCGCGTGCGAGTCCGTCGATCACCTGCCGTACATGCTCGGCAGTGGTGCGGTGATTCATGATGGTGACGCGGAGTGCACGTCGCCCACCGAGATACGTGGCGGTGATCCAGCCGTGTCCCGAGCGATTATAGCGCTCGCGCAGAGACCGGTTCACCGCGTCAAGTTCGTCGTCAGTCTGCGTGCCGTCACCAATCCAGCGGAAGCAGAGAATGTTCGATTCGGGACGGTGGAGTGGCTCGAAGGCCGGATGCTCCACGAGCAGGTCGTGCATGGTCATCGCCACGTCGCAGAGATGATCGTGCAGCGCGCCGATCCCATCGGTACCGTGTCGCTGGAGCGCCACCCACAGCTTCAACACATCCGCGCGCCGTGAGCACTGCAGACTCCGCACGCCCTGATCAGGGATCCACTCTCCCTCGGCGCCATGAAACAGGTACGGTGCCTTCTGGGCGAAGGCGGCCTCGAGATCGCTCTCGCGGCGCACCAGGACGACGCCTGCCGAGAGGGGCATGAGCAGCAGCTTGTGCGGGTCCCAGGCGATGGAGCGCGCGTGATGGATGCCGTCGAGACGATGGCGGTCGCGGTCGCTGAGGAGCGCCGATGCGCCGTGAGCACCGTCCACGTGGAGCCAGATGTCGCGCGCGGTGCACTCCTCGCCGATGGCGGTGAGGTCGTCGAAGGATCCCGTCGCGGTGGAGCCCGCGGTGGCGACGACGGCCATCACCTGCCGGCCTTCGTCACGCAGTCGGTCGAGAGTGGCGCGCAGCGCAGCGGTGTCCATGCGTCCGTCGAGCGTGGGGATCACGAGGACACTGCGCATGCCGAGTCCCATCACACCTGCAGCGCGGGTGACCGCGTAGTGGGCGTGCTCACCGCAGATCAACACGGGCGGGTTTTCGCCCAGGCCGTGCGCCCACACATTCTCCACCGCGGCGGCACGGGCGGCGAGCAGCGCGGTGAGCGTGGCTTCAGTGCCACCGCTGGTGAGCGTGCCGCCGGAGTGCGAATCCCATCCCACGAGTTCGCACATCCAGCTGATGACGCGATGCTCTAGCGCGGTGGTTGTGGGAGACATCTCCTGTACCGCGAGCGACTGGTTCAATGCCGCAGCGAGTGACTCCGTCCAGATGGCCACCGGAATGGGAGCGCAGACCTGATGGCCCACATAGCGCGGGTGATAGAGATGATTCGCGTCGGCAATTACCTCGCGACGCAACCGCTCGATGATCGTGGCGAGGGGGATGCCGGTGCGCGGGATCGGTTCGTCGAAGCGCGCGGCGATTTCGTCGTACGACAGCGCGGTGGAGACGCGCGAGCTCTCGTCGCGTGTGTCAGCGAGATAGTCCACCACGAGCCCGGTGAAGAGCGCCGCGGTGTCGGCGCCCATGTCGCCTTCGAGGTCAGGAAGTCGATGTGGCGAAGTCATGTTCAAGGTGAGGAGTGCGGCGATGCGGAGAGCGGAAGCGTGAGCAGGTGTCGCGTCTCGCCGGTGTCCTTCGTGAGATAGCAGTCCATCCGATCCACAACGATGGGCTCTGGAAAGCGTTCGGAGAGGAGTGTGAGCAGCGCTTCGCGCGGCAGTTCGCGGTAGAGACTCAGCGTGACATGCGGAGTGAAGAAGAAGCGCGGCGGCAGCATGCGCAGATCGCTCGTCTTGATGCGCTCGTGCAGGGTGCGCAGCGGGCCGTGCGGATCCAGTGGCAGGACGACGATCTCGGTGTTCATGAATCGCGTGGGTGCGCCGAACTTCAGGGTGATGGGCGACGTCGATTCCGCGATGGGGCGCAGCGTGGCCTCCAGTTGTTCCACCGTCGTGGAGGGGACGATCGGTCCCATGCCCGACGAGCCGATGATCGTCACATGGGGAAGTCCCAGCAGGAGCAGCCGAGGATCGTGCTCGCGTTGCAGCTGCTCGATGCGGTCGCCGGTATCGCCGGTGACCGGGCACATCACGAAGATTCCACTCTTCGCCGGCCGGTTCACGTGCGAGGTGGCGTCTGCCAGCGTACGCGTCGCGGCTCCAGCGACCAGCGCAGGGCGGTGCGCCCGTCCGGCGTGGGCGAGAGTGATCCCACGAGAAAGAGCCGGTCGATTGCCCCACCCGGGTGCGAGTGCTGATAGCGCACCACCTTGAGTCCCGCGAAAGTCCCGATACCTGCGCCTGCCACCACGTCGCTGGCCCAATGCCGGTTGTCGTACATGCGAGACAGTCCGGCGAGGGCAGCGCCGCCGAACATCGCCGTGCCCACGATCCATTTGGTATCCGGTGAATAGCGCGACGTCTCGCTCGTCACCGCCGCAGCGGCCGCGAAAGCGGCGACGGTGTGGCCGGAGGGAAAGGACCGGTAGTCATCGTTCTCGCGAAAGCCACGAAAGAGACCGTAGCCCGCGGAATTGCGCGGTGTCATCGACGGGCGCTGTCGTCCCACCACACCCTTCACCAGGCCAGCGACGGCCTCGCCGGCAAAGAGGGCCTCGGTACCGTGCAGGCCGAGATCCGCGAGCTTGCGATTGCCGGAGAGTCGACCGACCGCGTACAGACCGGGTCCGATGACCGTGCTGCCCGGAATCGACACCAGCCGCACGAACGCGGAGATCCCGTGCAGTTTCGCATTGGCCTGGCGCGACGGATCCTGCAGGACGTCTGCGGCACGATCGTCGAGCCGACGCGCGAGAACGGTGGTGAGCGCCACACTGCCAGCGAGCACTGCATCGCGATACGTGAACAGCGCGATAGGGCTGCCGATCGTGTCCGCTTGCGCCTTTACTCGTGAAGGCATCGAGGCGAGCAGCATCATCCCTGCGGCAAGCAACCGGCGACGCAGCTTCATGACACGGGCACCACGCGGCTGCGGATGGTGATCTCTTCGGACAGTTCAAGATCGGCCAGGAACATTTCCTCCGCGGCCGCGCCCAGTACCGAATCCTCGATCACGGCATCCAGCTCGTAGTTGATGGCCACGCCGAGTGGGTTGAAATCCGTGGATCCCACGCGGACCCAACGTCCGTCCACCACGCTTGTCTTTGCATGCATCATCGAACCCTTCCACTCCCAGATCCGAACGCCATTGGTGAGCAGCCGCCGGTAGTAGCGACGTGTGATGAACGACACCCAGCGATGATCGTTCCGCGCGGGCACCAGCAGGCGCACATCCACGCCATCGCGCGCGGCGCCGGTGAGCGCTTCAACCTCTGACCATCCGGGTGCGAAGTACGCAGTCGCGATCCAGATCGTGCGTTCCGCGCCGATTGCCTGCATCTGCAGGGCGCGGGCGGCGCGGAGTCGCAGGGGTTCTCCCTCGATGATTCCCACCAGTGCGGGAGCCGCCGTGGAGGGATTGAGATGCGAGCCGTGTGGCGCGCGGTGCACGAGCCGGTGTGACCCGCGGCGTTCACGCTTGAACGACCGCTCCCACATCGTGTCGAAGCTCTGCTGCATCGTGATGGCGGCCGGCCCCTCGATGCGCACAGCGGTGTCGCGCCAGTGACTGCGCCGGTGCGACGATTTGCCCACCCATTCATTGCCCAGTCCCACCCCGCCAGTGACGCCAATGGCCGAATCGACCACCAGGAGCTTGCGATGGTCGCGCGGGATCAGGCCCAGCCAGCGGCGGAAGCCCGGCGGGTTGAAGACCCGGTGTTTCACCCCCGCCTCCCGCAGTCCCGCGATGAAGGCACTGCTGGTGCCGCGCATGCCAACCCAATCGCTGAGCAGGCGCACATCCACGCCACGGCGCGCTGCGGCGGCGATCGCGTCGCCGATGCGCTGCCCCGTCTCGTCCGAGCGCAGGATGTAGGTCTCGAGCACCACGGTGGAGCGCGCACCCTCGATCGCTTCGCACATCACGTCGAAGGTGGCGGGTCCGTCACGCAGCAGGTCGACGCGATTGCCGCTGGAGACATCGGCGGCGGCGATGCGCCAGAGCGCCCTCGCGAAGGCCGGACCTCCGGCGCTGGGATCCCGACGTCGCTCCGACTGCTCCTGCGTCGCCGGGACGCGCGCCTGAGCACCGGAACTGAGGGGGAGGTGTGGAGTGGCGGTATTCACGGGCCGTATCACCCCAATACGATATTCGCTGGCGCATCACTTTGCACCCGTCACCCCTTGCCCGATATTCGCCATCGGGCATTATACGGGGATGCTCAACATCGATCTTGCAGGACGTCGCGCACTTGTGGCCGGCGTGGCGGATGACGGCGGCTTCGGGTTCGCCATCGCAAAGGCGCTGGCCGAGGCGGGGGCGAGCGTGAGTGTGGGCACATGGCCGCCTGCGCTGAACATCTTCATGAACCTCCTGGAGCGTGGCAAGATGGATGAGTCACGCCGCCTGAGTGACGGATCGCTCCTGACGTTCGAGAAGATCTACCCGCTGGATGCCGTCTACGACGCGATGGGCGACATGCCGGAGGACTTGCGCACGAGCAAGCGCTACAAGGACGTCGGCGACTGCTCCATCGAGGGTGTGGCCTCGCGCATCGCGGACGACTTCGGCGAGCGTCCGCTGGACATCGTGGTGCATGCGCTGGCCAATGGTCCGGAGGTGAAACGCCCGCTGCTCGAGGTGAGCCGGAACGGGTATCTCGCGGCAGTGAGCGCGAGTGCGTATTCGCTGGTGTCGATGGTCCAGCGGCTCGGGCCCCTCATGCGCGAGGGCGGCGCGGTGGCGTCGCTCACCTACATGGCCAGCGAGCGCGTGATTCCGGGCTATGGCGGAGGGATGTCGAGTGCGAAGGCCGCACTCGAGAGCGACACCCGCACGCTTGCCTGGGAGGCCGGGCGAAAGTACGGAATCCGCGTGAACACTGTCTCGGCCGGCCCGTTCGCCTCCCGCGCCGCGAGTGCGATCGGGATCATCGAGAAGATGGTGGATTACGTGTCGGCGAACTCCCCGCTCACCGACCACCTGGCGGCCGCGGAAGTGGGGAATGCGATGGCCTTTCTCTGTTCACCGCTGGCGAGCGGGATCACGGGCACGACGCTGTATGTGGACAAGGGGTATCACGCGATGGGGATGGCGGCGCCGCGAGATCCCTGATGCCAGGGTGAGGTAGCTGTCAGCTGAACGCCGAGCGCTGACAGGCCAGCGCTCGACTGCCGTTCGCAGAACCCGGTCGTCCGGAGCGCATGGCAGACCTCGGTCGTCCTGAGCGCAGCGACGGACCTGCAGGTGCAGGTGCAGGCCCTTCGCT
>JBBSVF010000023.1:0-18938 GCA_038233745.1 Gemmatimonadales bacterium | reverse complement strand
GTCGCCCGGATAGCGCGCGCTGCCATCGCTCGTCATGAGCAGCGACCGATGCTCGAAGAAGATGGTGGGATTGGCTCCGCGTATGGCGCAGCGCAGCAGGCCCACGGCGTCGGCCGAGTTGGAGGGCATGGCCACCTGCCAGCCGAGCGCATGCGCCCAGGTCACCTCACCACTCAGCGAGTGCCAGGGGTCACCGACATCCTTGCCGAACCCGCCCGGCATTCGCACGACGATCGGTGCTGCGAACTGGTTGGCGGTGCGCCAGCGCATCGTGCCGCAGTTGTTGAGCTGCTCGTGCGCCGGGTCGGCATATTTCCGGAACTGGATCTCCGCTACCGGCATCAGTCCCGCCACCGCCATCCCGACTGCGCGGCCGATGATGCCCTCCTCCGAGAGACTGGTGTCGAACACGCGCGAGTCACCGTACCGCTTCTGCAGCCCCTCGGTCACGAGATGCACGCCGCCCTTGCGTCCCACGTCCTCCCCGAACACCACAACCTTGGGATTGACTGCGAGCTCGGACGCCAGCGTGCGTCGCACAGCTTCCGCCAGCCTCACCACGTCACCCTCCTCGGCAATCTTTTCGGTGCCGCCGAGTGCCTTGCGCTCCGCGTCGGTGAGTCCACCAAAGGTGGCGACGTCGCCCTCCGCGCGCGGCTCCGCGTACACGAAGCGGCGCACGGTCCGCGGATCGGGCACCGCGCGCGCGCGCGCCGCAGTAACCGCCGTTTCGACATCCGCAGCCACGCGTGCTTCGAGCGCTGCCCAGTCGCGATCCGACATGACGGCCGGCACGAGCTGCCTGCGAAGCGCCGGGAGGGGATCGCGCGCCGCATCGGCTGCGATCTCCTCATCTGTGCGATACCCCTTCTGATTGTCGGGCCCGGAATGACTGCTCAGGCGCGGCACGGTGAGATGCACCAGCGCCGGCCCCTCGCCACTGCGCACATGCTCCACACACTCGGCGATCAACACCGCTGCGGCCGCGGGATCGCATCCGTCGCCGTCACGCAGGAACAGGTTCCCGAACGACGCGAGATTGTTCGCAATGTTCCCGCCCGGCGTCTGCATGTCACCCGGCACGGAAATGCCCAGTCCGTTGTCCTCGATGTAGAAGAGCATCGGGAGACGAAGTGTCGTCGCCATGGTGAGGGCTGACCAGAATCCGTTCGTGGCGCAACTGGCCTCGCCACCGACAGCCACGCCGATCGCGCCGCGCCAGTCGCGTTCGCCCAGCTCGTCGGTGCGATACCGAACACTCTGCGCCCAGCCGGCGGCAGGAGTGTACTGGCCCCCCACGTCGCCCGCCATCGGCAGCACCGTGGGACCGTTCCAGCCGGGCAGGTTACAGACGACGCCGATGTCGCGCCCATCGCTGAAGCCACCCGCGCGGCCAAGTGGACTGCCGCAGGCATCCCCGATGCTCAGGCCCACAGAGAGCAGCAGCGGACGCGAGCGGTAGTAGGCGCCCACGCCGTCGTGGGCATGATCGAGCAGACTGCCCAGGATGGCCTGGCCCACATCGTGGCCGCGCGCCGAGAATTGGTAGAGCACCAGATGCTCGCGGGGCACACTGGAGCGATTGCGGTTGGTGGTCTCCTCGAGGTCGTCGAGCGCGCGCGACACGAGCGCGTGATAGGCAATGCGAGGCCAATCGAATGTTCGCTTGCGGCGAGGGGCGGATTTGCGCGGTTTCTTCATCGGTCGTGGCTGAATCGGGCAGGTTGCACAGCGCAAGATGCCCGTGCGCGGCCCCGAACGGAATTGCCGGCGCTCGCACGGCGGCCGATCGGGGGCATGACGCACTGCTGGCGCCGGCCTATCTTGAGAGGATGACGACTCCAGAGGCCGACGCACTCCAGGGCCCGGTACTGAGCGAGCTGCGCGGGCCGGTGCTCGTGATCACGCTGAATCGTCCGGACGTCCTCAATAGCTTCGATCAGCCCATGGCGGACGCCTTCGTGGCGGCGCTGCGGTGGGCGGAGCGTGACGATGCAGTGCGCGCGGTGCTCATCACGGGGCAGGGGCGAGCATTCTGCGCGGGGCAGGATCTGAGCGCCGTGCTGCCGAAGGACGGGCACCCGGCACCGGATCTGGGCGACGTGGTGCGCCGGCAGTACAACCCGATCGTGCGCGCCATCCGCACACTCGAGAAGCCGGTGGTGTGCGCGGTGAATGGCGTGGCCGCCGGCGCGGGGGCGAACATCGCCTTTGCCTGCGACGTCGTGCTTGCCTCCGATACTGCCTCGTTCATCCAGTCATTTGCGAAGATCGGCCTCATCCCGGATAGCGGGGGCACCTTCATTCTCCCCCGCATCGTGGGGCTGCAGCGCGCCGCGGCACTCACGATGCTGGGTGATCGGCTGGATGCCGCGCGGGCGAAGGAGTGGGGGCTCGTGTACGACGTCGTGCCGGGTGCATCGCTCCTCGACGCAGCATTCGCCCTCGCGAGCCGCCTTGCAGCCATGCCCACGCGCGGGCTGGGTCTCACCAAGCGCGCCTTCAACGCCGCGTTCGCCAATGATCTCGACACGCACCTCGCCTTCGAGGAGGAACTGCAGCGCGAGGCGGGACGCTCGGCGGACTACGCCGAAGGGGTCGCGGCGTTCGTGGAGAAGCGGACGCCTTGGTTTACCGGACGATGATGCGCATCGGGGTGATCGGTGCAGGCGCGATGGGCGGCGGCATTGCGCATGTCGCGGCGGCGGCCGGGCACGAGGTGGTGCTGGGCGACGTAAGCGCGGAGGCGGTGGATCGTGCGCGCGCGCAGTCGCGCACCGTGCTCGAGCGCGATGTCACGAAGGGACGCCGGGAGCAGGGCGACGTGGAGCCCGTGCTCGCCCGGCTGCAGTCCGCTGGACCGTTGGGCGAGAGCTACGCGGCCTTCGCAGAGTGTGATCTGGTGCTGGAGGCCGTGGCGGAATTACTCCCGTTGAAGCAACAGATTTTCGCGTCGCTCGAGTCCGTAGTGCGCGACGACTGCGTGCTGGCCACCAACACCTCGTCGCTCTCCGTGGCGGCCATCGCCGGCGGTTTGACCCACCCAGAGCGCGTGATCGGCATTCACTTCTTCAATCCGGCGCCGGTGATGCCGCTGGTGGAGATCATTCCCTCGATCATCACCGATGCCGCAGTGCTGGAGCGCGCGGCCTCTCTGATCGGCGGATGGAAGAAGACGGTAGTGGTGGCGAGTGACACACCCGGGTTCATCGTCAACCGGCTGGCGCGCCCGTTCTACGGCGAATCGCTCCGGCAGCTCGAGGAACAGGTGGCCGATGTGGCCACCATCGACTGGGCCATGCGCGAGCTCGGCGGCTTCCGCATGGGCCCCTTCGAGCTGATGGACTTCATCGGCAACGATGTGAACTACGCGGTGACCACCTCGGTGTTCGAGGCCTTCTACAACGATCCCCGCTATCGGCCGTCGCTCACGCAGCGGCGTCTGGTGGAAGCGGGACTCTATGGCAGGAAGCGGTCGCGTGGCTATTACGACTATCGCGATGGCGCTGAGCGCAGGGCGCCCACGGTGGATCGGGAGCTGGGGCAGCGCATCGTGGATCGCACGGTGGCGATGCTCGTGAATGAGGCCGCGGAAGCGAGGCTTCTGAACGTCGCCTCGGCTGACGATCTCGAGACGGCGATGCTCACGGGTGTGAACTATCCGAAGGGATTGCTGGCGTGGGGCGACGAGATCGGTCCGGCGACCGTGCTGGAGCGGCTCGAGGCGCTGCACGCGGAATACGGAGATGATCGCTATCGGCCCAGTGTGTGGCTCCGTCGCTGCGTTCGCGATGGTCGTACGCTTCGATCGTCGTGAATACCGTTCACGACATGCTCGAGCGCGACGCTTTCTCACGCTGGCTCGGCATCGCGATTCAGGACGTGGCCGATGGACAGTGCGTCGCCCGCATGACCGTGCGCGACGAGATGGTGAATGGCTTTGGCGTAGCGCACGGTGGCATTGCGTATTCTCTGGCGGACAGCGCGATGGCGTTCGCCTGCAACGCGGGAGAGCATGTGACGGTGGCAGTGGATAACAGCATTTCGTATCCGGCGCCCGTTCGCGTGGGTGACGTGCTCACCGCACGCGCCACGCAGGATGCGGTGACCGGACGACTCGCATTCTATCGCGTGGTCGTCACCAATCAGGCGGACGCCGACGTCGCGATCTTCCGCGGCACGGTGTATCGCACACGACAGCAGCATTCCGGAGCGCAGCAGACATGAGCGACGCATATATACTCGGTGGCAAACGAACTGCGATCGGCAATCTGGGTGGACAGCTCAGCGAACTGCGGGCAGACGACATGGGCGCACGGGTGATCGCGGCCATGATGCGCGAATTCCCGGATCTCGATCCGGCGCGCATCGCTGACGTGGTGCTCGGGTGCGCGAACCAGGCGGGCGAGGACAATCGCAATGTGGCGCGCATGTCGGCGCTGCTCGCGGGGCTGCCCACCAGTGTGCCGGGCGAGACCATCAACCGCCTCTGCGCATCCGGCATGAGCTCCATCGCACATGCGTCGCGCGCCGTACGCTGCGGCGATGGCGATTTCTATGTCGCCGGCGGAGTGGAGAACATGACGCGCGCCCCATTCGTGATGAGCAAGGGGACGAAGGCCTTCGCGCGCGATGTCGAATTGTTCGACACGAGCCTGGGCTGGCGCTTCGTGAATCCCGAGATGCGCGAGCAGTTCGGCGTGGACTCCATGGGGCAGACCGCCGAGAATGTGGCCGAACAGTATGGCGTGAGCCGGGAGGATCAGGATGCGTTTGCGATGCGGTCGCAGCACAAGGCGGCTGCGGCGCGCGAGGCCGGTCGCTTCGCGAAGGAGATCGCGGTCGTGGAGATTCCCCGCCGGAAGGGAGAGCCCCTTCGCGTGGAGCACGATGAGTTCATCAGGCCCGACAGCAGCATGGAGACGCTGGCGCGTTTGAAGCCGGTATTCCGGTCAGATGGCAAGGGCAGCGTGACGGCTGGGAATTCCTCGGGGCTCAATGACGGCGCGGCCGCACTGCTCGTGGCGAGTGAGCGGGGCGCGGCCGAGATCGGCGCCGCTCCCATGGCACGCGTAGTCGCGAGCGCCGTGGCCGGGGTGGATCCGCGCGTGATGGGTCTCGGGCCCATTCCCGCCACGCGCATGGTGCTGGAGCGCGCCGGACTCACGCTGGACCAGATCGACCTGATCGAGCTGAATGAGGCCTTTGCCGCGCAGTCGCTCGCGTGCATGCGAGAGCTGGGCATCGCCGACGATGACGCGCGCGTGAACCCGAATGGTGGGGCGATTGCGCTGGGCCATCCACTCGGCATGACCGGTGCGCGGCTCATCCTGACGGCCGCACACGAGTTGCAGGCCACGGGTGGACGATACGCGTTGGCCACGATGTGCATCGGCGTGGGCCAGGGCATGGCGATGATCATCGAGCGCATCTGATGGCGAACATCTTCGCGTTCGAGGACTGGGTGCCGGTGGTGCACGAGACGGCCTTCGTGCATCCGAACGCGACGGTCACCGGCAACGTGATCATCGGGCGTGATGTGTACGTCGGGCCTGGTGCGGCCATCCGCGGGGACTGGGGCGGCATCGAGATCGGCGAGGGCTGCAACGTGCAGGAGAACTGCACGGTGCACATGTTCCCGGGAGTGACCGTGGTGCTGGAGCCCGGTGCGCACATCGGACACGGCGCGGTGGTGCATGGGGCGCGCATCGGCGCGAATGTGCTCGTGGGGATGAATGCCGTGGTGATGGATAACGCGCTCATCGGCGCGGGCAGCATCGTCGGGGCACTCTGCTTCGTCCCGGCGGAGATGATCGTGCCGGAGCGGAAAGTCGTGGTAGGTAACCCCGCGCGGATCGTGAAGGACGTGAGCGACGAGATGCTGGCGTGGAAAACCCAGGGTACCGCACTCTACCAGGCGTTGCCGTCGCGGCTGCATGCGGGGCTGCGCGCAACCGAGCCACTCCGCGAACTGCCGCCCGATCGGGCGACGCAACATGCCGGGTACCGAACCTGGAAGGAGACGCGAGCGTGAAGCAGCTGCAGAACTACGCACTGGGCGAATGGGTGACCGGCACTGGCTCGGGCACCATGCTTCATCACGCGGTCACCGGCGAGGAGGTGGCCGTCGCGTCCAGCGACGGTCTCGACTTCGCGGCGATGCGCGACTTCGCGCGAACGACTGGCGGCCCGACGCTGCGCGCGATGACCTTCCACCAGCGCGCCCGCGTGCTCAAGGCGCTGGCGCTGCATCTCACGGCACGCAAGGAAGAGTTCTACGCGATCTCCACCTGGACCGGCGCCACGCGCGGCGATAGCTGGATCGATATCGACGGCGGCATCGGGACGCTGTTCGCGTACGCGAGTCGGGGACGACGCGAGTTGCCCGATGAACGCTTCTTCGTGGACGGAGGCCCCGAGGCACTGAGCAAGGGCGGCACCTTCATCGGGCGTCACATCTGCGTGCCGATGGAAGGCGTCGCGATCCAGATCAATGCCTTCAACTTTCCCGTGTGGGGCATGCTGGAGAAGTTCGCGACGTCATTTCTGGCTGGCGTGCCCAGCATCGTGAAGCCGGCAACGATCACGAGCTTCCTCACCGAGGCTGTTGCCCGGGAGATGGTGGCCTCCGGAGTGCTGCCGGCGGGCACCTTTCAGCTCATCTGTGGAAGCGCTGGCGATCTGCTGTCGCACCTGGACTGCCAGGACTCGGTGGCGTTCACCGGATCCGCGAGCACGGGGCTCATGCTGAAGAGTGGCAAGGCGGTGCTCGCCAACAACGTGCGCTTCAATCAGGAAGCCGACTCGCTGAACTTCTCGATGCTTGGCCCCGATGCCGTGCCTGGCACGCCGGAGTTCGATCTGTTCGTCAAGGAGGTCGCGAAGGAAATGACGGTGAAGGCGGGGCAGAAGTGCACCGCGATTCGTCGCACCTTCGTGCCCGCCGCGCAGGTGGACGACGTGATCGCCGCACTCGGGCGACGTCTGGCGGGTGTGCGCATCGGCAATCCTGCCCTCGAGGGCATCCGGATGGGCCCCCTGGCCGGAACGGCGCAGGTGCGCGAAGTGGATCGCAGTGTCGAGCGTCTCACTCGGCGTTCCGAGCTGGTGTACGGCGGCCGCGATGCCATGACGGTGGAAGGAGCGGATGCCGACCGTGGTGCCTTCTTTCCCACCATGCTGCTGTACAACGGCTCGCCCTTCGATGTGTCCGACGCGCACGACATCGAGGCATTCGGCCCGGTGAACACGGTGATGCCGTACGATTCGGTGGACGAGGCGATCGCGCTGGCGCGACTCGGGAAGGGAAGCCTCGTTGGATCGCTGTTCACCGCCGATGATCGCGTGGCGCGTGATGTGGCACTCGGCACCGCGGCGTATCATGGCCGGCTGATGCTGGCCAACCGGCACAGCGCAAAGGAGAGCACCGGGCACGGGAGCCCGCTCCCGCAGCTCGTGCACGGTGGGCCCGGCCGCGCCGGCGGCGGTGAGGAAATGGGCGGTATTCGCGGCGTACTGCACTACATGCAGCGCACGGCCATCCAGGGCAGCCCGCAGACTGTGAGTGCCGTCACGCATGAGTGGTCCAAGGGAGCGGATGAGCTGAAGGATCGCATCCATCCCTTTCGGAAGTACTTCGACGAACTCGAGATCGGCGAAACGCTGCTCACGCATCGGCGCACGATCACGGAGAGCGATGTGGTGAACTTCGCCGGCATCTCGGGCGACTTCTTCTACGCGCACATGGACGACGTCGCGGCAAAGGAATCGTTGTTCGAGCGGCGCGTTGCGCACGGATACTTCGTGCTGAGTGCGGCCGCCGGGCTCTTCGTGGATCCCGCGCCCGGCCCGGTGCTGGCCAACTATGGGCTCGAGGGGCTGCGCTTCGTGAAGCCCGTGTACATCGGCGACACCATCCGCGCACGCCTCACCTGCAAGCAGAAGACGGAGAAGGAAGACCGCGAAGGGCAGGTGCCACAGGGCGTCGTGCACTGGGATGTGGAGGTCACCAACCAGGATGACGAACCCGTGGCGGTCTACACCATCCTGACGCTGGTGCGCCAGCAGCGTGGGGCGCACCTGCCGTCGAGCCCCACTGCGCTCGCCCTCGCGCTGCAGGCCGAGGCGCCGGCGGAAGATCGTCCCGTGGAGCGGATGGCGAAGACGGAGCCGGGATCGGCGCCGGTGCGGGTGTCATGATACGTCTTGACGCGTACATGGCCACGCTATACCATGATCGCATGAGCATCGCGCGCGCCTATCGCTATTACGTCTATCCGACCCTCACGGGCCGGCGGCGGGAGCGTATGCGCTAGACAGCGTCACGATCCTCGTCCTCCAGGCGGCCCGTGTGATTTCACACGGGCCGCCTTTTTTTGTGTCCCCTCCCGATCCCGCGTCGCCATGTCACACGCTCTTGAAATCCAGCCCACGGACTTCGCCCTCCCCACCGTCACCCAGGACTGGGCCGCATACGATGCCTCGGCGCACGAAGCATGGCGCCGGTTGTACGCTGGGCGCATGGAAACCCTGACCGCGACGGGAAGCGAGGTATTCCTGCGCGGTGCGCAGACCATCGGGCTCGCATCCCATCAGGTGCCCGACCTGCGCGACGTCAATGCCTTGCTCGCGCCGCTCACCGGCTGGCGCGCCGTCCCGGTACGCGGGTTCATTCCGGCGCACGAGTTCTTTGCCTCGCTGGCCGAGCGACGGTTTCCAACGACCGTGACGGTCCGGCCGCTGGCGCAGCTCGACTACCTGCCCGAACCCGACATCTTCCACGACGTGTTCGGGCACGTGCCGCTCCATGCTGATCCGGTGTTCGCCGACTTCCTGCAGCGCTTCGGTGCGGTGGCCGCCCGGGCGACGCGTGCTGAGGACGTGGAGCGCATGGCGCGCCTGTTCTGGTTCACCGTGGAGTTCGGCCTGGTGCGCGAGGGCGGGTCGCTCAAGGTGTACGGCTCCGGCCTCATCTCGTCTGCCAAGGATGCGGCGAATGCCCTGAGCGACCGCTGCGAGCGTCACCCGTTCGAGCTCGACGCGGTGCTCTCCCAGCCGTTCGAGATCGACGACCTGCAACCGGTGCTGTTCGTGATCGACAGCTTCGAGCAGTTGTTCGACGCGGTGTCCAGGGTCGCCGATCGGATCTGTTAACATCGCGTCTCCTGGCGCGTCTACTGAGGATGCGCCTATCGTTCCTCGCCTCCGCCACTTCGCTCGCACTCATTGCCGCGTGCGGCGGAGGCGGCGAAGTCTCTCCCATCCAGCCGGAGCTCACGCCGAACACCACCACGGCCAGCTTTGCGCTCATCCAGTCGCAGATCCTGACGCCGAGCTGTGCGACGGTCGGCTGCCACGCGGGCAGTTCGCCGCAGGGCGGGCTGGCGCTGACGCCTGACGTGGCCTACCAGCAGCTCGTGGGGGCGCTACCCATGAACAGCACTGCCCGCGCCGATGGACTCCGGCGCGTGGTGGCCTTCAAGCCGGATTCCAGCCTGCTGTACCACAAGCTCATCTTTCCCCCCGGACATCACGCCCACGATTACGGGAATCCGATGCCCACCGGTACGGCTGGCCTTTCCATCGGCCAGATCGAGTACGTGCGGCAGTGGATCGCCTCCGGTGCCCCGAAGACTGGCGTGACAGCGGAACCCACCCTCCTGAACGATCGCACACCGCAGACGACGCTGCCCTTTGCCGGGCTGGCCGCGCCGGCACCGGGCGCAGGTATCCAGCTTCATGTGGACCGGTTCGATGTGACGTCGAACTTCGAGCGGGAGCTGTTCACCTATAAGAAGCTGCTGAACGTCGACCCCTTGTACGTGTCGCGCATCCAGACGTCCATGAGGCCGTTCAGCCATCACTTCGTGCTCTATACCTTCAACCCCGGCACGCCCGCGTTCATCGTGCCGCAGGCGAATGCAGTACGGGACATCAGGAATCCCGATGGCACGATGAACGTGGGGAACATGCTGGCGATGGGCTACCATGTATTCTTTGCGGGCGCCATGTCGCAGCAGAGCGACTACAGCTTTCCCCCCGGCACCGCGCTGAAGATTCCGGCCGATGGGGCGATTGACCTGAACGTTCACTACGCCAACAAGACGGCGACGTCGGTGCCGGGCGAGGCGTACGTGAACCTCTACACTGTGCCGGCGTCGCAGGTGGTGCATCCCGTGTCGACGCTCAATCTGAGCAACACAGCGATCGCCCTGCCGGCGAGCCGGCGCACGACGCTCGAGAAGACCTTCCTGTTCACGGAGCGCACCACCGTGATTGCCCTCACCTCGCACATGCACGCGCGCGGGGAGCGGTTCGTCATCAAGGTGGTGGGGGGTGCTCGCGATGGCGAGGTGGTGTACGACAACAGTGACTGGGAGCACCCGCAGATCACGTCGTACGCCGCACCGATCGTGCTGGAGGCCGGACAGGGCTTGAAGTCGGTCGTGACCTGGAACAACACCACGGCGAGCAACATCGCCTTCGGGCTCACCAGCGATCAGGAAATGGACATCATCTTCGGGTACTACTACTGACCGTTTGTCGCCCTGAGCGGAGCGAAGGGCCTGCAGGTGCCCCCAACCAGGCCCCCCTTGCCCGGTCGTCTGGTGACCGATAGCCTTCAGCCCGCTGATCAGGGGATGGCATTGTGACGCGGTGATCGGTCATCGAGTCTGTCTCTCGTCGGACTCAGGCGACAGGCCACGGCGTACCCCTGGCAATGTGTATCCCACCGGTCGCTGTCATCTCAACTCCAGGGAGCGCTCGTGCTGGCCGAGGTCGGCCTCGCCGCGTTTCTGAAAGGTGCGGAACCATCATCGTTCCGCAGCGTCGTACCACCGCAGGCTCATTCGTCCAACTCGGAGGAGCAGTGAAGATCAGGACTTTGCTTTTCAGCACCATTGCCTTGCTGTCCGCAACTGTCGCGGAAGCACAGGGGCGCCGCATCACAGGAAAGGTCACGGCCGAAGAAGGGGGAGCGCCGCTGTCGGCAGCCTCCGTGACGGTCGTGGGAACCACCACTGGCACGTACACCGGTGAAGACGGCCGCTTCAGTGTTGCCGCGCCCGCCGCGACGGTCACGCTTCGCGTGCGCCGCCTCGGCTACGCGCAGAAGGCCGTGACGGTGCTCGCTGGACAGTCTGATGTGACAGTCTCGCTCGTGCGCGACGTGCTGCAGCTCGAGACGCAGGTCGTGACGGGCACGGCGACGGCGGTTTCCAGCCAGAATGCGGCGAACGCCGTAGCTGTCGTGAGTGCAGAGCAGCTCACGCGGGTGGCGGCACCGACCATCGACGTTGCGCTGCAGGGCAAGGTCGCGGGCGCCATCATCACGACCAACTCCGGCGCGCCCGGCGGCGGTAGCCAGGTACAGCTCCGCGGCGTCTCCACGATCCTGGGCAGCTTCTCGCCCTTGTACGTGGTCGACGGCGTCATCGTGAACAATTCCACGATCAACGGCGGCCTGAACGTGGTCTCCGGCGCCTCGCGGGGCAACTATTCGTCGAGCCAGGATCAGTCGGTGAATCGCATCGCGGATCTGAATCCGAACGACATCGAGAACATCCAGATCCTCAAGGGCCCCTCGGCCTCGTCGATCTACGGATCGAAGGGCACGAACGGCGTGATCATCATCACGACGAAGCAGGGACGCGCCGGAGCGACGACGGTGGATTTCACCCAGCGTGTCGGCCGCTCGACGCTCGCGAACAAGATCGGTGAGCGCTGCTTCCAGTCCGCTGCGGAATATGCGGCTTGGGCGGCTGCGAACATCGGCCAGTCGGCAGCCGCCGCAACGGCGGACTACAACAACGCCGCGGTGAAGTGCCACGACTACGAGGAAGAGTACTACAACAACGACGGCATCGCGTACGAGACCATCGGATCGCTGCGCGGTGGGAGCCAGAGTGGTTCCTCCTTCTTCGTCTCCGGCCTCGCCAAGCACGACAATGGCCTGGCCCCGAGCGACTTCTACAACAAGCAGTCGCTGCGCGCGAACGTCGGCCAGACCCTCGGCTCGCGGTTCACGCTCAATGCGAACACGGAGATCCTGCACACGCTCACGCAGCGCGGCATCTCGGGCAACGACAACTACGGTGTGTCGCCCATCGGCGTGTTCCTCTTCACTCCGTCGATCTTCCCGCTTGCGCGGAACGCCGACGGGACCTTCCCGCAGAATGGCTCGGTCATCAACGGACCGTCCAACCCGTTCCAGAATGCGGATCAGGTGAAGACGCCGAACAACACGTATCGCTTCATCGGCAGCGCCACCGGCAACCTGTCGCTCTTCTCCACCGAGCAGCAGACGCTGGACGCGACCCTCACGGGCGGCGTGGATACCTACAAGTCGAATGACAAGGTGGTTTCACCGGCCACGAACTACGCTGATCTGGCGGTGAACGGCGCACTCGCGGGCACGCTCTTCAACAGCGATGGTAACGTCACGAACGCGAACCTGAACGGCTCGCTGGTGCACCGGTATGTGCTGCCCGTGATCACCGCGCAGACCTCAGCGGGCTTCCGGCAGGAGCGTCGTGAAGTCTCCATCACGCAGCTCACCGGACGCGGCGTCATCTTCCCGTCGGTCACGAACGTGTCCAACGCAGCGCAGACCTTCCCCAATCAGACGCTTGGTCTGAACAAGGACTTCGGATACTTCGCTCAGGAAGAACTCTTCGCCCTGAACGAGCGTCTGCTCCTCACGGCGGGTATCAATGCGGAGCGGTCGAGCAACAACGGCGACCAGCAGAAGTTCTTCACGTACCCGAAGTTCTCGGCCTCGTATCGCGTTGGCATCCTGCCCTCGATGATCAATGACCTGAAGCTCCGGGCCGCCTACGGCAAGGCCGGCAACCAGCCCACGGCGGGCCGGACCACCTTCCTCAC
This sequence comes from Gemmatimonadales bacterium, assembly GCA_038233745.1. GTDB lineage: Bacteria > Gemmatimonadota > Gemmatimonadetes > Gemmatimonadales > Gemmatimonadaceae > AG11. The sequence continues at coordinate 6,053 of JBBSVF010000023.1, read as the reverse complement.
GACGCTGCTGTATGAAGGCGCCACCGGCACGCGTGCCTCCACAGTGAAGGGTGCCGACGATATCCACCCGGAGCTCGCGACGGAGACTGAAGGCGGGTTCGACCTGACGATGTTCGCGTCGCGCGTCCGGTTCAGCGCGACGGCGTACAAGAAGAAGATCACCGATCTCCTTCTCACGGCGCCGATCGTCTCGTCCACCGGCTTCACCACGCAGTACCTGAACGGTGGCCAGATCACCAATCATGGTCAGGAGCTGGAGCTCGATGTGACCGCATACCAGCGCGGCACCACGAGCTGGATCTCGACGACCACCTTCGCGCGTCAGCGTGGGTTCGTTGATGAGCTCCCCGAGGGCATCAACCCCTTTATTCCTGCCTCTGGCTCGTTCAGCTCGCGCTACGGCAATGCCTGGATCGCACCGGGCATGTCGACCACGATCATCCAGGCAACGGTTGGCTGCAAGGTGGATGTGGCACCGGGCGCAGCGTGCTCCAGCGCGAATCGCATCATCGGGTTCCCCGCGGATGCAAATCCGGACTTCCAGGCCGGCTTCAACAACCTGGTCACGGTCGGCGCGTTCCGCTTCTCCGGTCTCCTGGACTGGCGGAAGGGCGGCGCAGCCGTGAACCTCACGAACAACTACTGCGACAGCTACAACCTCTGCGCCGACACGCTCGCCTCACAGACGCGGTACAATCTGTACAGGGCTGGCGGCACGGCGTACGTGGAGAACGCGGGCTTCGTGAAGCTTCGCGAACTCACGGTGGGCTATCAGCTGCCCACCGGCGTGACGCGCAGCCTGTTCAGCGGGCGTGCACAGTCCGTGCGTCTCGAACTCAGCGGCCGGAACCTGAAGACCTGGACGAAGTACACAGGTCTCGATCCGGAAGTCTCCAACTTCGGCAACCAGGCGATCGGTCGATTCCAGGATGTCACGCCGTATCCTCCGGCGCGCACCTTCCTGTTCTCGCTGGCCACAACTTTCTAATCATCCAGTGACTGCTCATATGCGAAAGATCAGCCTCGCGCTGTCCGCCAGCTTCTTGCTGGCGGCCGGCTGCGACTCTGGGATCGTGACAAACGAGAACTCGCCGACTGTGGACGCGTTGGCGGGGAACCTCACCGGCGCTGGCATCCAGACGCTGTCCCTCGGCGTGCTGGCGCAGGATCGCGCCCTCATCGCCTCCTTTGCCTACCTTATCGAGCCGGAGATCTTCGCTCGCGATGCCTATCGCATCGACTCGAACGAGCCCCGGTACGTGAACGAGACGCTCAACGGAACGCCGGACTATGGTTCCTTCTCCGGCAGCGGTGGCTTCGCCGCCGGATATACAGCCATCCGTTCGGCCACCACGCTGATCAATGCGCTCCCCGGTGCCGATCCCGGCGCCATCACGGAGCCGCAGCGACTGGCGACGACGGGATTCATCAAGACTATCAAGGCGCTCGATTACTATCGGCTTCTGGAACTCCGCGACACGATTGGCGTTGCAATCCAGACTGCCGACCCGAACTTCGTGGCCCCGCTCTCGTGCAAGGCGAATGTGCTTGACTACATCGCCTCGCTGCTCGACAGCGCGAATACGAATCTCACCACAGCAGGCGCCTCCGCGAAGCTTCCATTCACACTCCCCACCGGATTCACGGCCTATGGCCGCAACTACGGCGTGGACTCGAACATCGTGAAGCTGAATCGCGGCCTGAAGGGCAAGGTCGACCTCTATCGTGGACTGCAGCACACCAACCCCACGGCTGGTGCGTTCACGGCAGCGGTCGCTGAGCTTACCCAGGCGCTCGGTGGTGCAGCGCCCGGTGCCGTTGCCGCCTCCACGTTCGGGAACGGAGCATACGTCACCTTCATCTCGGGCGGAACGGAGAACACGCCGAATCCGCTGTCGGATTCCAAGATTGGCGTGAATCCGAAGGCGCAGGCAGCACTGCAGGCGGGTGATACGCGGTCCTCCAAGATCATCAATCGCGTGTCCGCGCCGGTGACACTTGGCGGAAGCGGTCTCTCCACCACCCTCACCTACGTGGGCTCCAACACCGCGAATGCCGCGAACCAGGTCCGGCCGAACGCCATCCTGCGTGACGAAGAGATCGTGCTGCTTCGCGCACAGGCGTACTTCGAGCTGGGTCAGTTCGCGAATGGCGCCGCGGATCTGAACTCCGTCCGCACCACGTACGGCCTGGCAGCGATTGCCGTTCCGACGACGCTCGCAGCTGCTCGCACCGCGCTCCTGTACGAGAAGCGCTACTCGCTGTTCTTCGAGGGCCCGCAGCGCCTCGTGGATCTGCGAGCGTACGGCTTGCTGAAGGCGGGCATCACCCCCGCTGAGCTGCCGAACGATCCGTTCAACACGGCCCTCCCCATTCCCAAGTTCGAAGCGGATGCCCGTGGCAATGTTCTGACGCTCAGCTGCAAGTAAGTCGGTCCCGCTGAGTCGTAATGCAACGATGCCCCGCAGCCTCGATGGCTGCGGGGCATCGTCGCGTTGAAGTGCCTGCGACGCCGGTCAGCGATACCCCGCCGCCTGCATCTCGAACAACTCGGAGTAGAGCCCAGCCTGCACGAGCAACGACTCGTGCGTCCCCTCCTCCAGCACTTTGCCACTGCCCAGTACCACGATGCGATCGGCCATGCGCACCGTGGAAAAGCGATGCGAGATCACAACGGCCATGCGGCCGGCCATGATCTGATTGAAGCGCACGAACACTTCATACTCCGCTCGCGCGTCCAGCGCCGCGGTTGGTTCATCGAGAATCAGCAGTTGGGCCTCGCGCATGTACGCCCGCGCGAGCGCGATCTTCTGCCACTCACCGCCGGACAGATCCACGCCCTGCTCGAAGCGGCGCCCGAGCATCTGTCGGTAGCCACCGGCGAACCGCGGGAGCAGCGACGAGGCGAGCGATCGATCTGCGGCATCCACGAGCGACGTCGGAGGCAGCGTCGCTGATCCGGGGGCCGCATCACGCACGCTGTCGAGATACGCACTCACCCCCTCGATCCCGCCGACAGCGACATTTTCATCGAAGCGCATGTCGTAGCGCACGAAGTCCTGGAAGATCACGCCGATGGACTCGCGCACCGAGGCCAGGTCGTACTCGCGCAGGTCCACGCCATCCAGCAGAATGCGCCCTTCAGTTGGGTCGTACAACCGAGCCAGCAGCTTGGTGATCGTGGTCTTGCCCGCCCCGTTCTCTCCCACCAGCGCGATCCGTTCCCCCGGCACGATGGAGAGAGTCACCCCGCGGATCGCCCACCGCTCGCTCTCGGGATACTGGAAGCCGACATTCTCGAAGACGAAGCCGCGCTGCATCGGCGAAGGGACGGGCGGCGCGCCTGGTCGTGATGCGATGGAGGGAACCATCTCGAAGAACACGAAGAGATCGCGCAGGTAGAGGCTCTGCTCGTAGATATCGCTTGCCGAGAGCAACAGTCGCTGAATGAGGTCGCGGCTGCGTGCGAAGGCGGCGGCGAGAAAGGTGAGGGTGCCGAGGGTAATGGCGCCTGCGACCGCGTTGAGGAGGATGGTGACGTACGCGCCGTAATAGCCGAGCGTGCCGATCATCGAGAGCATCGCGCTGACGATGCTCTTGCGGATGCTGAGCTGCTTGTTCTCCTCGTAATACCGGTCCGCGAGCACGGCGTACCGGTCGGTGAGCCAGCCCGCGAGGCCGAACATCTGGACTTCCTTCGCGGTCTTGTCGCTGGCGCCAACGTAGCGCAGATAGTCCAGCTCGCGCCGTTCGGGCGTTCGCTTGAAGAGCAGACTGTAGCTGAGCGCGGCAAAGTGCGTCTCGCCCAGAAAGCTCGGGAGGATCGCGATCGTCAGGAGCAGCAGCAGCCACGGGTTGTGCGCCACGAGCGCGGCAGCCAGGGTCAACAGCGTGATCACGTCCTGCGCCAACGTGAGCAGCATGGCGATGAGTCCGATGCGCGCGGTCGTCTGGCGTCGCGCCCGTTCCAGATGATCGTAGAACTCCGGATCCTCGAACTGCTGGAGGTCGAGAATCGCCGCGTGTCGCATGAGGCGGACACTCATCGCATTGGAGAACAGGTCGCCGAGCAGCGATTCGCTGAGGGAGGAGGCACGGGCGAGCAGTTCCCCCACGATCACGATGCCGAGTTCCAGCGCCACCACGCGCCAGAGCGCGGTGAGAGAGCCGCCCGGGTGCTGGCTGAGCAGCACCACTTCGTCGATGATCAGCTTGGCTACCCAGAGACTGGCCACTGGCACGAATGCCCGTGCCAGGCGGAGCAGGATCATTGCAGCGGTATACGAACGATGCGTCTGCCACACCAGACGCAGGAGCGAGGGCAGATAGCGTAGCGCCTCCAGCCGCTGGCGCCAGGTCTGAGGCCGCTCCTCGTCGGGAAGTTTCGGCATCGGGGGCCGTCCGGGCATGCTCATGGAGACGGGGCAATTGCACGGAGCGGGCCCACGGACGCCAGCCGTTGCGACAGTCGCCGACACTCGCGACTATTCGCGCGTGCGCCCTGCCCGGACGATCTCGACGCTCTCGCTGGTCTTCATCCTGTACTTCTGCACGTCGGGCGGCGCCTTCACCACGGAGACGCTCGTCACCGAGGTGGGACCCGGGATGGCCTTGCTGACGCTGGTAGTCGTGCCGCTCGTGTACTCGCTCCCGGAGGTCCTGATCGTCGGTGAGCTCGCGAGCATGCTGCCGCAGGAGGGCGGATACTACCGCTGGGTGCAGCGTGCCTTCGGCGACATGTGGGCTTTCCAGAATGGTTGGCTCACGTGGACGTACTCGCTCGTCGACATGGCGATCTACCCCAAGTTGTTCATCACGTATCTCCACTGGTTCATGCCTGCGATCGGCGGTGGCGTTGAGTGGACGGTGGGCCTCGGCGTGATCTGGGTGAGCACCGCACTGAACCTCTCCGGCGCGCGACTCGTGGGCCGCGCCTCCGTGATCGCGGGTCTGTTCATTGTCGGAGGTTTCCTCGCGTTATCCGGCGCCGCCCTCGTGCATGCGACGCACGCGCCATGGACGCCGTTCGCGAGCGGGGGTGCGAGGGGCGACACGGGGAGCGGATTGGCGGTTGGATTATCAATCGCACTGTGGAATTACATCGGATGGGACAACGCCTCGACGGTGCAGGGGGAGGTGTCCGACGCCACGCGAAGCTATCCCCGGGCGTTAGCGGCCGCGTTACCGCTGGTGGCGATCGGCTATCTCCTGCCTCTGCTGTCCACCCTGGCCGCCACCGACTGGACCACCTGGCAGGAAGGCGGCTGGCCGGGAATCGCGATCGCCGCGGCGGGACGCGCAGGCCCCGCAATCGCCGCATGGATCGCGGTGGCGGGGATGGTGAGTGCGGTCGCGCTCTTCAACGCGCTGCTCCTGGCCTATTCACGCGTTCCGTTGGTGATGGCGTCCGATGGCCTGCTTCCCCGGTGGATCGCGAAGGTGGATTCCCGGGGGACCCCCCGCAATGCGGTGCTCGCCTCGGCGGTCTGCTATTCGATCTTCCTGCTGATTCCCTTCGGCGGCCTCGTGGTGGCTGACGTGCTGCTGTACTCGCTCGCCCTGATGCTGGAGTTCGCGTCGCTCATCCACTTCCGGCGAAAGGAGCCGGCCCTGCGCGGCGCCTTTCGCATCCCGACCAGCACGGCCGGGGTGGCCATCATCGCCAGCCTTCCCCTGGCCGTGCTGCTGCTCGTCATCTCGCTGAGCATCGCCGATGGAGAGTTCGGCGTCCCAGCGCTCCTCGGCGCAGGTGCAGTCATCCTCGCCGGCCCCGTGCTGTACCGCCTACGACATCGACGCCGACTCCCTGCGCAGTTACTGTAAGTACCACTGACAGCCAATAGCCGAGCGCTGACAGCCGAGCGCTCCCCAGCCCCGTCGCGATCCCCACCCGTCGCCGTTAAAAAACTGCAAGCCGAGCGCTGACAGCCGAGCGCTCCCCAGCCCCGTGGCGATCCCCACCCGTCGCCGTTAAAAAACTGCAAGCCGAGAGCTGTCAGCCGAGAACTGACAGCGTGACCTGCAGATCCTTCGCTGCGCTCAGGACGACGATT
>JBBSVF010000022.1:0-19026 GCA_038233745.1 Gemmatimonadales bacterium | reverse complement strand
GTTGCAGATCTGATCGTGGCTATGGTCAGGGAACGCGAGGTATCTTTCGCGGATACGAGGGGTAGTGGCGGTTGACTCCACCACTACCTTAGAGCGACTATCGAAGAGTCGGCGCCTCTGGCGCTTCAGTGGGCAACACAACGATGACGTACGGCGCAGCGGCCTCCGGCAGCTTGCGACGCGAATGCCAATCGGAGATGAGATGATACGCGTTCCCGGACCACACGAACGAGGTCGATTTGCCCCGGACGCCTGGGGTCATCTGCTCTCGCTCAGCGGTTCCGGAATGCTCGACCCCGCCGAGCTGGAACAGGTGATCGAGCGCGCGATGCTGCAGTTCGATGGCCGCATTGCCCTCGACGACCTGCGCGCGATGATGGAGGGCCCGGGCTATGACGAGCACGGCTCTTCGGCGGAACCCCAGACTGTGCACTGACAGACATGGCAGCCAAGAAGACCACGACAAAGCGCCCCGCCGCGCGCAAGACCGCGGCGAAGAAGACGGCGAAACGGGCCACGGCCGGCAAGACGGCGCGCGGCCGGAAGGCAGCGGCCGCCGAGGAGGAGTACGAAGCCGCGCCCGCGGGGACCACGTCGCTCGTCATCGTCGAATCGCCAGCCAAGGCCAAGACGATCGGGAAGTATCTGGGCAGAGCCTATCGCGTGCGGGCCACCGTTGGCCACATCATGGACCTCCCGGAAAAGAAGCTTGGCATCGATATCGAGCACGGATTCGAGCCGGAGCTGGTGCCGATTCCGGGCAAGGAGAAGACGATCGCCGATCTGCGCAGTGCGGCGAAGGATTCGCGCGAAGTGTTCATCGCTACCGATCCTGATCGCGAGGGCGAGGCGATTGCGTGGCATGTGGCGGAACAGATCAAGCCGCGCCGTGGCGCGGCCGCAATTCCAATTCGCCGCGTTCTGTTTCATGAGATCACCAAGGACGCCGTCCAGTTGGCGATCCAGAACGCTGGTGTGATCGACGACCGGAAGGTGGAGGCACAGCAGGCTCGGCGTGTGCTGGACCGTCTGGTGGGCTACAAGGCGAGCCCGGTGCTCTGGAAAACCGTGAAGAAGGGAATCTCGGCGGGCCGCGTGCAGACGGTGGCGCTTCGCCTCATTGTCGAACGAGAGCGGGAAATCCGCGCCTTCAACGCGGTGGAATACTGGACCATCGAAGCGGCGCTCGAAAAGGCAGGCCAGCGGTTCACTGCCAGGCTTCACCAGATCGACGGCCTCAAGGCGGAGATCGGCACGCAGGCAGAGGCGCAGCGGATCCTCGACGATCTCGAGGGGCGCCGCGCTTTCGGCGTCACCGATGTCAAGCGCCGCGAGCGTCGCAAGAACCCATCCGCCCCCTTCACCACCTCCACACTGCAGCAGGAAGCCGCCAAGAAGCTGTCGTTTGGCTCCAAGCGCACCATGCGCGTGGCGCAGGATCTGTACGAGGGCATCGATATCGGGCCCGAGGGCGCAGTGGGTCTCATCACCTACATGCGTACCGACTCCACGCGCGTGGCCGAGAGCGCGGCAACGCAGGCCCGTGAGTATCTGCGCACGCTGTTCGGAAAGGAATTCCTCGCCGGCTCGATGCAGCTCTACAGCGACGGCAAGAGCAAGAATGCACAGGACGCACACGAAAGCGTGCGTCCCACGGATCCCACTCGGAGACCCGACGACATCCGTCGCCATCTGAGCCCCGATCAGTTCAAGCTGTATCAGCTCATCTGGCAGCGATTCATGGCATCGCAGATGGCACCGGCGGTGTTCGACACCACCACGGTGGATTTCGACATCGCGGCGAAGGAGCAGCCACAGATCGGACGTCGCTCGTACCTGTTCCGCTCCACCGGCAGCATCATCAAGTTCCAGGGCTTCCTGGCGCTCTATCGCGAAGCCCGCGAAGAGGGCGATAGCAAGGCGCTCGAGGACGAGCAGGCGCTCCCCGTGGTGGACGTGGGCGAGAACGTGCCCGTGAGTGCCATCACACCGTCACAACACTTCACCGAACCGCCGCCCCGATTCTCCGAAGCCAGCCTGGTCAAGGAACTGGAGCGACTGGGCATCGGCAGACCGTCCACGTACGCCAGTATCATCAGCGTGCTCGCTGACCGGCGCTACGTGAATCTCGAACAGCGTCGCTTCTTCCCCACCGAGCTGGGTGAGACGGTGGAGAAGGTGATGGTGAAGCAGTTTCCCGGCATCTTCAATGTGGATTTCACCTCCGGGATGGAGCTGGAGCTCGACAAGATCGAGGACGGCGAGCTGGGGTGGCGGAAGGTGCTCAGCGAGTTCTGGGGGCCGTTCGACCTGTCGCTCAAGAATGTACAGCTGGGCGAGCTCATCGCCGAAGCGCATGATCTGAGCGCGCTGGAAACTGAGCGGTGCCCCGACTGTGGCGGACGACTGGAGCCGCGCGGTGGGTTCTTCGGCCCCTTCCTGGCCTGCGAGAATCATCCGAAGGCCTGCAAGTACACACGGCCGCTGAAGGGCGAGAAGGCAAAGCCCGTGATGACGGATATTCCCTGTCATCTCTGCAGCGCGCCGATGGTGATTCGACAGGGCAGGAGTGGCGAGTTCCTCGGCTGCAGTACCTTCCCCAAGTGCCGCGGTACACGGTCGATGCCCACCGGCGTGTTCTGTCCCAAGGACGGGGGCGAACTGGTGGAGCGTCGTTCCAAGAAGCGGGGAACGGCCTTCTACGCATGCTCCAACGAGACCTGCGATTTCGTGGCGTGGAACAAGCCGGTGGCGGAGACCTGCCCGGAGTGCAGCTACGTGGGCGCCGAGATGAAGTTCACCAAGGCACGCGGCGATTTCCGGAAGTGTCTCAAATGCGGCAACGAGTGGGATGTGCCGTCCACCGGAGACGCCGCCGAGGTGGATGCCGTCGCGAGCTGATCACCGCGCACGGTGGATGTGAAGACGGGCGGGCCCTGAGTGGGTCCGCCCGTCTTCGTTCAGGTAGCCGACCTCCTCGTGTCCACGCGTGCATCCCGCAGCGCATCGCGCACCCGTGCGATGTAATCGGCACCCTGGAACGGTTTGCTGATGGTGCGTTCGAGGGGAATGGGCAGTGCAAGTGAGGCGACGCCGCTCACGTCGCCCGTGACGAGCAGTGAACGGGTAGCCATCGCCGGAAAGTGGTGGTTGAGCCAGGCAAAGAGTGCGCGGCCATCGATCTCGCCGGGCATGCGAAGATCGGAGATCACCAGATCCACTCGTGTCGACTCGAGAAAGCCGATCGCCTCCCTGCCGGATGCAGCGAGGATGACACGCACGTCGAGTCGCTCCAGCAGACGCCGCTGGACCTCGCGGAGGGAAGGCTCGTCATCCACCACCAGCACTGTCTGCCGTTCATCCGCTGCGTCATCCGGCACCACGGGCGCTCCCCTGGCAGGCGAGAGTCGCGCCGGGTCATTGGTGCCCGGATCGGCATCGGCGCGCGGCAGATCCGCTGCGGCGCGGAGACGAAGCGACACGCGCGCGCCGCCATCGGCGGCATTCGTCAGCACCACCTGACCACCGAACTCATGAACGAACTGCTCCACGAGTGAGAGTCCCAGCCCCGTGCCTTCTCCAGGAGCCTTCGTGGTGTAGAATGGCTTTATCGCCTCGTCGGCATTGGTAAAGCCGGGCCCATCGTCCTCCACGTCCACACGGAGGATGGTGTCTGACTCCCGTTCGACGCAGATGTTGACCGCACCACCCTTGCCACCACGCATCGCGTCGAGCGCGTTGTTCAACAGATTCACGATCGCATGCTGCAGCTTCTGCAGGTCCGCATACACCCGCAGTGCCGGATCCACATCCACCTGCAGCGTGCAGCCGGCCAGCACGTAGGCATGCGCGCGCAGCCCCACGGCTGTATTGATTGCGGCGGCCAGCGGCACGGGTTCCACGATGCCCGTGGGCTTCCGCGCGAACACCAGCAGGTTTTGCACGAGCAGCCGCGCGCGCAATGCCTCCAGTTCCAACGGGCGCGCGAGCTCCACAGCGAGCGCGCGCGAAGGCTCGTGTGTCGACCGTTCGAGTTCCTCCCGCAACAGTTCCGCCGTGCCGAGTACACCGGCCAACGGGTTGTTCAGCTCGTGCGCGAGACCGGCGAGCATCTGACCCATGGCGCTCAGCTTCTCGTGCTGCACCAGATCTCCCTGCGCTCGCCGCAGGTTGTCGAGCGTCTGCACGAGCTCCTCGTTCTGCGCCTCGATCGTCTCGCGCGTGGCCTGCACGCGATCCGCCATGCTGTTGAAAGCCATCGCGACGCGATTGAACTCCTCGAACGCCTGCGGTGGTACGCGCGCCCCGCGTTCCCCTCGGCTGAGCTGATCCGAGGCCTCCACGAGATCGCTGATCGGCAACAGCACGCGCCGGCGCGTGCGAACTGCGATGACGGTCACGATGGCCAGGATCAGGAGCACCCCAGCCGCCAGCAACCCCTGCGCGCGTTTCTGTTCCGAGCGGTGAAGCTCTTGAAATGCGTCCCGCTGGACGGCGCGGGCCACGAGGAAACTGGCGACCGCGGTATCAAGCAGGCGCACGCGCTCGTCCAGCCCCGAGACGCGCGCCTGCGCGGCTTCGCTGTTGCCACGCTGCACGAGCTCGAAGGCGCGCTGCGCGCTCACCTCGAACAGCTCGTGCGCCTCCTTCATGCGCTCCACCTGCAGCCGCGCTTCCGGTGACAACTCGTGAAAGAGGTACTGCCGCATCCGGTCGTACGCCTGTTCGCCGCGATTCCGGAACTGGACCAGGTACGCGGAATCCGGACGCTGGAGATAGCGATATGCATCGAACTGCTGCGCATACGTGAGTTCCACGATCTGGTCCGCAATGCGCTGCTCGTCCGTGAATGTTTTATTGTCGCGCTCGAGTATCTGACGCTGCTCGTTCGAGAGCCACACCGAACCCAGAATCGCGATCGCGGTGGCAGCAATCACCAGTATCGCACTCAGAAGAAGACTGCGACTCAGCGTGCCCGCGCTCCGGCGAAAGGGGCTCACCTGGGCGCCGGGGCACGGCGATGGCCAACGGTATCCAACAGATAGTCGGGCCGTCGATCCGCGCCATCGAAGCTGATAGTGCCGCTCAGCCCCTTCATCACGGGACGCGACGTCCCCACCGATGCAATCCAGTCGCGAATCGCCGTTCGGTCACTCCCAACAGCACCGATCGCGCGGGCAATGATCTGGACCGCGTCATAGGACAGGATCGCCTGATCCGACGCCCGCCCGAAGTTCTGTGCCTCGTACCGCGTGCGGAATGCACGCAAGGCGGAATCGGGGCGATCGAGATTCGTGATACGCACGTAGCGGACGCCGGTGTACTGCCCGCGGTCGTTCTGGTCCACGTACGGGCCCCCAAATCCATCGCTGGCAATGATCTGCAGGCCAGGGAGGTCACGCCGGAGACGCGGAGCGATGCCAACATACTGATACGCACGGCCGAGCCAGAGCAGAACGTCCGGACGGCTCGACACGATCGCGCCTCCGATCTCGGCATCCTCGGCGAACCGCTCGTCCTCCGCGAAACCGGCATCGTACACGAGGACAATGCCCAGGGCCCGGAAGCGCGCTGACGTGAGCGTGTGCAGCGCACGGCCGTAGTCGTCGTTCACGTACACCATCGCCACGCGACGCCCCGCGAAGTCCCGGGCAATCATGTCCGCCAGATATTGCGCCTGATGCACATCGCTCGGCACCATTCGGAAGCTGTAGGCGCCAGCGTGGCTGTAGATGGGCGACGTGGTAGTCGGAGCGATCTGCACGAGGCGATGCGCGTTGTAGACCTGCGAGGCTGCGAGACTGGCGCCGCTGTTGGAATGCCCGATCACGGCGAGAATCGACGGGTCGCGCGCGAACCGCTCGGCTGCCTCGAGTGCCACTCGCGCCGAGCTGCCTCCCGCGCCCGCGATGAGCTTGAGCCGAAGCGCCCGGCCGTTCACCCCACCCTGCGCATTGATGTCATCGACGGCCAGTTGCGCGCCGCGCTCACCGTCGGCGCCGAGCACCACGCCGATGACGTATGGCTCCCCCCTGCCGCAGGAGAGACACAGGAACAGAAGGGAGCAGAACAGCCCGCGCATGAATCGCACACTGGTAAGCTACCGAACGAAGTCGGTGGCCGTGAGAGGGAATGGGTCGCAGCCGACGTATATTCAGGGATGGCAATCGAGCACTCGGCTGTTCACGTGGTGGGGGGCGGGCTGGCCGGCAGCGAGGCGGCGTTTCAGCTCGCGGAGCGCGGGCACACGGTGGTGCTGCACGAGATGCGTCCCGTGCGGCGCACCGAGGCGCATCAGACCGATCGCCTCGCGGAACTGGTCTGCTCCAACACCTTCAAGAGCACCGAAACCGTGAATGCACACGGGCTGCTGAAGGCGGAAATGCGGATGCTCGGCTGCATGATTCTCGAATGCGCAGACGCAGCGCGAGTGCCCGGTGGCACAGCGCTCACCGTCGACAGGAACCAGTTCTCGCGCCTGGTGAGCGAGCGCATCGAGGCGCATCCGAACATCACGATCGAGCGTGGCGAGGCAAGTCAGCTTCCCGACATCGGAGTCGTTGCCACCGGTCCGCTCACTTCGCCCGAGCTGGCCGCCGCCATCCGAGAACGACTCGGCGTGGATGCTCTCGCCTTCTACGATGCCATCGCGCCGATCGTCAGTGCCGACTCCATCGATCTCGACGTGGTGTTCCGTGCATCACGCTACGGGAAGGAGACAATGGAGGGGCAGGAGGACGGCGCCTATCTGAACTGTCCCATGTCGGCCGGGCAGTACGAATCATTCATCGATGAACTCACGCGCGCTGACCAGGCCACCGCTCACGAGTTTGACGCCGTACCCTACTTCGACGGCTGCATGCCCGCCGAGGAAATGGCGCGCCGTGGACGTGAGTCGCTGCGCTTCGGTCCCATGAAACCCGTGGGCCTCACCGATCCGCGCACGGGGCGGGCAGCGCACGCCGTGGTGCAATTGCGGATGGAGGATCGCGCAGGCCAGATGTGGAATCTGGTGGGCTTCCAGACGCGACTGCGCTATCCCGAGCAACAGCGGGTGTTCCGGTTGATTCCGGGGTTGGAGAACGCCGAGTTCCTGCGCTTCGGGTCCATTCACCGGAACTCGTATCTCAATGCTCCCGCCTCGCTGTCGGCGCACCTGTCGGCGCGGGACAACGATCGGTTGCTCTTCGCCGGGCAGCTCACCGGAGTGGAGGGATACACCGAGAGCACCGCCACCGGATTGCTGGCGGGCATCAATCTCTCGCGTCTGCTGAGCGGCGACGCTGCGGTGGTTCCGCCAGCCACCACGATGCTCGGCGCGCTCTACCGCTACATGCGGGAAGCAGATGCGCGTCACTTCCAGCCAATGAACGCGAACTACGGGCTGGTGGAGGAGTTGGGCGTGCGCATTCGAGACAAGCGCGAGAAGAAGGAGCGGCTCGCCGCACGCGCGCTTGAGGAGATGCAGCGCTGGGTGAATGACAACGTGGCGCCGGTGTGCCGCTGATGTCGACGGCTTACGTGGAGGCGCCGGGCGATGTGCGCGAGTATCTGCGTCACCTGGAGAAGGAGCGCGACGTCTCCCCGCATACCCTCGAGGCGTATAGTCGCGATCTCGCGGAGTTCGTACGGTTCCTTGGCGGCTACTATGGCGAGACGGGATGGAGCTGGGAGGGTGTCGACCGCCTGGCGATGCGTGGCTTCATGGCGCATCTCACGAGAATGGGAGTAGGGAAGCGCACCATCGCACGGACGCTCAGTGGCGTACGCAGCTTCTACCGCTGGATGCATCGCAACGAGCTCGTGGAGTCCAATCCTGCACGCGCCGTGGGTGCGCCGAAGCAGGATCGCTATCTCCCGGGCTATTTGGATCGTGCGCAGATCGACCTGTTGTTCCAGATAGCCGAGGCACGTGCCATGGAGGGCAGCTTCACCGATGTGCGCAATCTCGCGATCCTGGAGCTGTTCTATTCCACCGGCATGCGCCTCTCCGAACTGCAGGGGGTGAATCGCGCGGATCTGGATCTGGTGAGTCAGCAGGTGAAGGTGCGCGGCAAGGGCAGAAAGGAGCGGATCATTCCGGTGGGTGATCACGCCGTGCTGGCGCTCCGCAACTATGAGTCGGCTCGCGATGCCCTCATCCATCAGGTTGGCACACGCGCCGAGCGTTCAGCGTACTTCCTGGCCCGTACCGGACGGCGCATCGGTGTGCGGATGGTACAGAAGTGTGTGTCCGGCTTGCTCGAGCAGATCGATGAGGACGCTGGGCTGAGCGTTCACTCGTTGCGCCATACCTTCGCGACGCATCTGCTGGATGCGGGGGCCGACCTGCGCGCTGTGCAGGAGCTGCTGGGGCACGCCTCCATCTCCACCACGCAGATCTACACCCACACCAGCGTCGATCGGCTGCGTCAGGTGTATCAGAAGGCACATCCCCGGGCATGAAGATCGCTTGATGAGCCCACCACATCCTCGCGGAGCCCGCCCACGGTGCGTGTAGAAACTGTTCCTCTCATCATCGGCATCCTCATCGGAGTGATCGGGCTCGGCCTGCTCGCCGACGCCTGGCTTCCCGAGGATGTCACGCGCATCCGGGATCGGCGTCGTGCCCCGCGCACCGAGCGATCGCCGGGTGGTGAGGCGGCCATCGGACTCGGTGTGCTCTGCATGGCCGCCGCGCTCATTGGCAGAGACACCTGGCGCTACGGCACCGTGGCGGTCATTGCCGGCGCCGTGTTGCTGGCGTTCGGCGTGTTCGCGAACGGGAAGTACCTGCGTGAGCGGTTCACGAATCGCGGCGCGCTCCGGCGGGGCGGGGTGAAGGTGGCGCGCAAGCAGGACGAGGACGAGTAGCGCCTCGCACGTCCGAGTGCAGCGGCGCGCGCGCACCCGATATCTTTCCCTCATGTCCGAGCTGCCACGTATTCGCGCCACCACGATCCTTGCCGTCCGCGCTGATGGACGCGTCGCCATTGGAGGCGACGGTCAGGTGACCGTTGGCGAGACGGTGATGAAATCGAAGGCGCAGAAGGTTCGCGCCCTCCGCGACGGCAAGGTGCTCGCCGGTTTTGCCGGCGCTGCCGCCGATGCGCTCACCCTTTTCGAGAAGTTCGAGGAAAAGCTCGGCCGTTATCCGGGAAACCTCCCGCGCGCGGCAGTGGAACTCGCGAAGGAGTGGCGCAGCGATCGGGTGCTGCGACGCCTCGAGGCGCTGCTCGTGGTTGCCGACGTTTCCCACGGTTTCATCATTTCCGGCACCGGCGAGCTCATCGAACCCGATGACGGCATTCTCGCCATCGGCTCAGGTGGATCGTACGCTCTCGCGGCGGCGCGGGCACTGCGTTCCAACACGCCCCTCGACGCCGAGGCAGTGGTGCGCCAGAGCCTCATGATCGCGGGTGAGATCTGCGTGTACACCAACACGAACATCACCGTCCTGCAGGCCGGCTGACGATGGCATCGCCACGCACCCAGCAGGCGATCGCACGCCTCGCGGATCTCACGCCGAAGCAGATCGTCGCGGAACTGGACCGCTACATCGTGGGCCAGGCCGACGCCAAGAAGGCGGTCGCGATTGCCCTGCGGAACCGCTGGCGCCGGCAGCAGACGCCCGAGGCCATCCGCGACGAGATCGCGCCGAACAATCTGATCCTCATCGGCCCCACGGGGGTCGGCAAGACCGAGATCGCCCGTCGTCTCGCGAAGCTGGCGGGCGCCCCCTTCATCAAGGTGGAGGCCTCGAAGTTCACCGAGGTGGGCTACGTGGGGCGCGACGTGGAAGGAATGATCCGCGATCTCGTGGACAGTGCGATCGACATGGTCCGTCAGGAGCGCGAGGCCGAGGTGGAGGAGCTGGCCATGGAACGGGTTGAGGAGCGGATCCTCGATCTGCTCCTCCCGGCACCCGCGCCTGCCTCGTCCGCGAAGGAGACTGCGTCGCCACCGCCTACGGCGCCAGCTCCGCCGGAGGCACCGTCGGCGATCTTCACCGTCTCCGCCACCGGCGACGTACAGCAGGAGGGAAGCGCGGACGCCGCACACCAGCGTCATCTCCGCACCCGCGACAAGCTGCGCCACCTGCTGCGTGATGGTCAGCTGGAGCAGCGCGAGATCGAGGTCGAGGTCAACGCCTCCGGCAACGCGATGTTCGACATGTTCGCGTCGCAGAACGCTCCCGAGTCCGTGGGCAACTTTTCCGACATGCTCCGCGACATGATGCCACAGCGCAAGAAGCGTCGTGCGGTGCGCGTCTCGGAGGCTCGGCGTCTCCTGCTGGAGCAGGAGTTCGAGAAGCTCGTGGACATGGACGAGATCACGGGCGACGCACTGGAACGTGTGGAGACGCTCGGGATCGTCTTTCTTGACGAGATCGACAAGATTGCGGGAGAGCGCAGCCAGGCCGGCGGGCCGGATGTGTCACGCGAGGGCGTACAGCGCGACCTTCTTCCCATCGTGGAAGGATCGAACGTGCAGACGAAATTCGGCATGGTGAAGACAGATCACGTGCTCTTCATTGCCGCCGGCGCCTTCCATGTCTCCAAGCCGTCAGACCTGATTCCCGAGCTGCAGGGCCGCTTCCCCATTCGCGTGGAGCTGCAGCCACTCACGGAAGCTGACCTGGTGCGCATCATGACCGAACCGGAGAATGCACTCACCCGCCAGTACGCTGCGCTGGTGGCCGCCGAGGGAGCCACGCTCGAGTTCACGGAGGATGGCATCGCGGAGATCGCGCGCGTGGCCGCCACGGTGAATTCACGAATGGAGAATATCGGCGCGCGGCGGCTGCATACCGTGATGACCACGCAGCTCGAGAACATCCTGTTCGATCTGCCGGACGGCGTCACCACGCAGATCGTCGTGGACGCAGCCGCAGTGGACGATCGGTTGAAGGCCATCGTGGAGGACGAAGACCTGAGCAGATACATTCTCTGAGCTGGCTTGCGTCCTGTCCCCTGCGTCCCTCTCCACACTGTCCATGACACCGCCTGGCACGCCGCACCGCGATTTCCTCGCGATTCCGGATTTCGATCACGAGGAGCTCCTCTCGCTGTTCGATCTGGCCGAGCGCATGCGCGATGGGCGTTTCACTGAACGTCCCCTCGCTGGACGCACCCTTGGCATGATCTTCATGAAGGCTTCCACGAGGACGCGGGTCTCCTTCGAGGTGGGCACCTTCCAGCTCGGCGGACACGCCCTTTTTCTCTCCCCGCGCGACGTGCAACTCGGACGTGGCGAGCCGATTGCCGACACCGCACGCGTGTTGAGCCGCTACGTGGACGGCATCATGATCCGCACCTTCGCGCATTCCGACGTGGAGGAGCTCGCGCGCCTCGCCGACGTCCCGGTGATCAACGGGCTCACTGACCTGCTGCACCCCTGCCAGATCCTCGCCGACCTTCTCACTATCCGGCAGCATCTCGGCGGCATCGACGGTCGGAAGGTGGCATGGATCGGTGACGGAAACAACATGGCGAACAGCTGGATCAACGCCGCCTGGCGCCTGGGGTTCGAGCTCTCCGTCGCCTGTCCCGAGGGATACGAGCCCGATGCCGCGCTTCTCGCGCGGGCGCGGGAGAGCACGACCATCACCATCACTCGGGATCCGCGCGAGGCCGCGCGCGGCGCCGACGTGGTGAACACCGACGTGTGGGCCAGCATGGGGCAGGAGGAGGAGCAGCAGCTGCGTGAGAAGGCGTTTGCCGGCTTCACCGTGGATGCCTCGCTCATGCGTGAGGCCGCGGGCGACGCGATCTTCCTCCACTGTCTTCCAGCCCACCGCGGCGAGGAAGTCTCGGCGGACGTCATTGACGGCCCGCAGAGCAGGGTGTGGGATGAAGCCGAGAATCGGCTGCACATCCAGAAGGCGATCATGGCGGTGCTCATCGGCGGCGTGTCTCTCACGTGAGCATGCCTTGCGTTGGCGACGAGGCGCCCGATTTTACCGGGACGGTCGATGACGGGAGCACACTCACGCTGCACGAGCTGCGCGGCCGAACCGTGGTGCTGTTCTTCTATCCGAAGGACGGAACCGGCGGCTGAACCATCGAGGCATCCGGCTTTCAGGATGCCCTCCCTCGGTTCGAGGGACTCGACGCCACGGTGATTGGAATCAGCCCGGACTCGGTGAAGAAGCACCTCCGCTGGAAGGCGAAGGAGGGCTATACCCTTCCGCTGGTCGCAGACACCGAGCACCAGATCTGCGAATTGTATGATGTGTGGGCCGAGAAGATGTTGTATGGCCGGAAGTACTGGGGGGTGAATCGAACCACCTTTGTGATCGACGCTCGTGGCGTGGTTGCGCACGTCTTCGAGAAGGTGAATCCCGAAGGTCATGCGGACGAGGTCGCTCGGGCTGTGGCTGCGTTGTAGGACCTGCGGTGCAAGCCTGCGCCGTGCGTCGCCATCGGCACGTCTCCTGCCCTTGTGAGGAACGCTGTGCAGCACCGTTCCTCCCCGAACCACGAGCGTACAATGTCCGATAACACCAGCGAGAAGAACAAGAGCACAGTGTCCACCGAGAAGAAGATCGACGATCTTTACAAGCTGATCGACGGAATGGACATCGCGATGTTCACAACGCGCCGCCGCGATGGACGGCTCGTGTCGCGTCCCATGGCGACACAGGAGCGCATCACCGGGACGGATCTCTGGTTCGTGACCGACATCACGTCGCACAAGCTCGAGGAGCTGACGTGGGATGCGAATGTGAACCTCGCCTATTACAACATGAAGTCGCGCGAATGGGTCTCCGTGGCCGGCACTGCTATCATCACGCAGGACCGCACGCGCATCCACGAGCTCTACAAGCCCGATTGGAAGGCGTGGTTCGGTGACGAAGGCGGCGCGAAGAACGGAGGCCCTGACGATCCGCGTCTCGCGTTGATCATGGTGGACGCGCACTCGGTGGAGTACATGGTCACCACGAAACCCTATCCCGTGGTGCTGTTCGAGGTGGCCAAGGGGATCGTTACCGGTTCAACCCCGGATGTTGGGGAGGAGCGTTCGCTGAACGAGCGCGAGCTCGGCTCCGCGAAGGCCCGCGAGGCGCAGTAACGCACAGGCGATGATTGCAGGGGTGCGCGCGGTGATGGCGCATTCCTGTCAGGCTGGCACCGCCGCGCGCCATTCGTGCATATATTGCGGGGTCACTCTCACCTCCGCCCCGCACCATGTCTGATTCCGGCACCGCGACCCTCAAGCGCACCCCGCTCCACGACATCCACGTGGCGCTCGGCGCCAAGATCGTCCCCTTTGCCGGCTACGAGATGCCCGTGCAGTATCCGTCGGGCATCACCGCCGAGCACAAGGCCGTGCGCGAGGGGTGTGGCGTCTTCGACGTCTCGCACATGGGCGAGTTCTGGGTCACCGGCGATCGCGCAGTCGAATTCGTCAATCACGTCACCAGCAACGACGTCGCCGCTCTGGCCATCGGGCAGGTGCAGTATTCCACGATTCTGAACGAGCGTGGAACGATCGAGGACGACTGCCTCGTCTATCGCTTTGCCGATCGCATCATGATGGTGGTGAACGCGAGCAATGCCGCGAAGGACTTCGCGCATATCGTGCGTCATGCCGGCACCTACGACGTCACCCTTCGCGATGACAGCGAGGGCATGGCATTGCTGGCGGTGCAGGGTCCATCGAGCGCCGGCATCCTCCAGACACTCACGGCCACCGACCTCTCGGCCATCAAGTACTACCATTTCGTCGAAGGAAAGGTGGATGGCCACGAGGCGATCATCAGTCGCACCGGATACACCGGCGAGGACGGCTTCGAGCTCTACGTGAAGAACGCCGTGGCGATGCCTATCTGGAACGCGCTGATGGCCACGGGACGCGTCACGCCCGCGGGGCTCGGTGCGCGCGACACGCTGCGACTCGAGATGGGCATGGCGCTGTACGGGAACGACATCGACGACACCGTCACGCCGCTGCAGGCCAACCTGGCGTGGCTCACCAAGCTGGCGAAGGGTGAGTTCGTGGGGCGCGATGCACTCGTCGCGCAAAAGGCAGCGGGGCTGCCCAACCGCCTCGTGGGCTTCACCATGCAGGGGCGCATCTTTCCCCGACACGGATATCCCGTGTTTCACGACGGACAGGCGAGCGGCATCGTGTGCAGCGGCACCATGAGTCCCACACTCGGCATTCCCATCGGCACCTGTTACCTGCCACTCGCGGCAGCAAAGGAAGGCACCGCGTTCGAGGTGGAGATCCGCGGCGCGCGGCATCCAGCCGTGGTCACGCGGCCGCCATTCTACAAGGACGCCTCGCACCTCTGAGCGCCATGCGAGCGGCAGTCCTCACCATCTCTGACGCCGGGATCCGGGGCGAGCGCGCTGATACCTCGGGCGACGCGGCAGCCGCATGGCTGTCGGACCTCGGCGCGCAGCTCGTGGAGCGCGCGCTCGTGGGGGATGACACCGTGTCCATTGTGCAGACGCTGCTGGCGTGGTGCGACTCCGGCGACGTCGACCTCGTGCTCACCACCGGCGGCACCGGCCTGAGCGAGCGCGACGTGACGCCAGAGGCCACGCGCGCCGTGATCGAGCGCGAGGTGCCCGGCCTGGCGGAGCGCATGCGAACGGAGACCGGCCGCAGCTTTCCGCGCGCCGCGCTGAGTCGGGGCGTGTGTGGAACGCGCGCGCGCGCACTCGTGGTCAACCTGCCCGGCAGTACATCGGGAGTTCGCGAGTGCCTCGCCGCGATTGCGCCCGTTGTGGGACACGCCGTGCAGATCCTGCGCGGCGGGCCCACCGGGCATGATGAGAGCACCCTGCGGGAGACCGGCGAATGAGCGTGGTGCTCACCCTGCACGATGTGGAGCCCGCGGTGCGCCTGAACGCTCGACTGGAGAGCGATGGCGTGACGACCGTGCTCGTGAGCCCACTGGATGACGTACGCGCCGAGATTCGTCGGGCGCGCCCAATCCTCGTCGTGATCTCCGGTGAACTCACTGACGCCTCCAACGTCGCTCTCGTGCGCGAGCTGCAATGGGCCGGAATTCCGGTGGCAGGGCTCGTGGAGGGTGGTGACGCCGTGCAGCGCGACCGCCTTCGCGCGTCGGGCTTTGTGGAGCTCTGGACCAAGCCCGTGCAGGTGGACGAGGTAGCAGTTGCCATTCGCCGGCTCATGGAGCGGCACGCACTACAGGAGTCGACAGGCCTCATCGGTGAGAGTGAGGCACTGCGCGAAGTGATGGTGAAGGTGGAGCAGATGGCGCCCGTGAGCAGCACTGTACTCATCGAGGGCGAGAGCGGCACCGGCAAGGAGCTCGTTGCCCGTGCGCTCGCGATGCTCGGCCCCCGCCGCAACCGGCCATTCATCGCTGTGAACGTGGGAGCGCTCCCCGAGAGTCTGCTGGAGAGCGAGCTGTTCGGGCATGAGAAGGGAGCCTTCACCGGTGCAGCCGAGCGGCGTCTTGGGCGCTTCGAACTCGCGGAAGGGGGGACGCTGTTCCTCGACGAGATCGGGGAGATTCCGCAGAGTACGCAGGTGAAGCTGTTGCGCGTGCTGGAGAGCCGGGAGTTCACGCGGGTGGGCGGTACATCCACGATCCGCGTGAATGTGCGAGTGATCGCAGCGACGAATAGTCCGTTGCGGGAGCATGTGGAGGATGGAAGTTTCCGCTCCGACCTCTACTATCGGCTCAACGTGCTCAGCATCTATCTGCCCCCGTTGCGCGCTCGTCCTGCGGACATCCCCATCCTTGTGCGACGCTTCATCCGGGATCTCGCCGCGCAGCACGAGCGCAGCTTCAAGGGGATCAGCGCGGCCGCGATGGAGCTGCTGGTATCGTACGAGTGGCCGGGGAATGTGCGGGAGCTCAGGAATCTCGTGGAGAGTATGGTCGTGCTGTCGCATGGTCATGAGATCCAGCCCGACGATCTTCCTCGGCAGATCCGCGAGGGCGGGTGGTCCAGGCGGCTCCCCGTGCGGGTGGGTGCGCCGGAGATTGGCGCGGCGCGCGCGGCGGGGGAGGGGCGGGAGCTGGAGTTCATCCTGCGGTCGCTGCTCGAGCTCAGGATGCAGGTGGAGCATCTCACGCGCCGGATGGACGACGGGCCTGTGGGCATGTACGCTGACGGGGTGCAGGGCGCCTACCTGGGCGAAATCTCGTCGACGCCCGAGATTCAGCGGACTGTGCCGGTAGCGGCCATTGGCGCTCGTGACGAATTGCCTCCCTCGAACGTCGTTACCGTGCGACCCGGGACGAAGATGTCGGAGGTCGAGCGTACGGTGATCGAGGCGGCCCTGAAGGAGACTCATGGGAACCGCCGTCGGGCCGCCGATCTGCTGGGAATTGGTGAACGAACGCTCTACCGCAAGATCAAGGAATACCGGCTGCCGGAGCTCGAATACCAGCTTGACTAGCACCGTAGCAATCTCGATATTTGCAACGCCCTACAGAAACAGATAGCGTGCCGAGGACGGTTCGCTATGCCACCGCGCCGGAAGATGGCGCGCTGAGTTCCGTAGTCCCTCCCAGCAGCCCCTCCCCAGAACAATTGACGGTGTCAGCGAAGCCCGTGTCCACCCAGGCCTCCGCCTCGCCGCGCGATGACGATTTCCCATCGTCGATCGCGGGCTCGGTGTTGCCCATTCAACGCGCCGAGGAGCTGTTGGTGACGCTTCCAGGTGTGATCAGTGCCCGGATCATCGCGGGCTCCACCGGGGAAGTGAGTGAGGTCCATGTGCTGACGACGACCGAGGTGAGTCCGAAGCAGACCGTGCGGAACATCGAGAGTGCGCTGGTGGCGCAGCTCGGGATGCGGGTGAGCCACAAGAAGATCAGTGTGGCCACGAGTGAGGGTCCCGCGGCGGAGGCCATTCGGGCTGCGAGGCTGACGCCGTCGTACGGGTCGCAGGCGATCGGGGGAGGATTGGACAGCGGTGTTCAGCCATCCGCGCCGCCGGTGGCGGAGGTACGGTCGACCAAGCGCCGCTTGTACTTCGAGGATGTGGAGGTTCGTCGGTCGCGGGCGAGTGGAATGACGTGCCGCGTGACGTTGCGGCGGGACGACGAGGTGTTTGTGGGGGAGGCGGCCGGGCTCGAAAGTGACCGGTTGCGGATCGAGACGGCGGCGCGGGCTGCAGTGATGGCGGTGGCGCAGGCCGATACCGAGGGAAGGGCACTCGGGTTCGAGGGCGTGCGGTTGATCGACGCCTTCGAGCGGCAGTTCGTGTTTGTGGGGTTGACAACGCGATTCGGGCGGGAGAGTGCGTTGTTGACGGGGAGTGCTGAAGTGAAGGATGGTATCGAGACAGCGTCGGTGCTGGCGGTGTTGGATGCCACGAACCGTTGGGTGGAGATCTAGAGCGACGAGCGAGTAAACCGCGCCCTTTCACGCGAGCGAATACGAGCGGAGAGGAATTGAATCAGTTGAGCGGAGCCTTACACTCAGGACTGGCGTGGGAGACCACGACCTTTAGGTGTGGAGGTGACGCGTATGCTTACAGAGCTTTGGAGCTGGATTCTTTCCGGATACATCACCTGGGATTGATCACTCTGTAGACGTGAAAGGGGCGGCCGCTCCACCAAAGGCGCATTCAGAACATAATGTCTATTACGAAATTCGTTACAATGACTGTGGTGGCAGCGGGGGCAATGCTTTATGCTCTGACTGTCCTGGCACCCGCACCGGGCCCCCCGCAGGTGACGCTCCTGGTCACCTTAGGGGTACTCGCGCTAACGGCTGAGCTCCTGAGCTTCCTATTGCCGGGCGGCGCGAAGGGTTCAATATCTTTCATTCCAAATACCGCAGCGTTTTTACTCGTACCAAATTACACGGCGCTTCTTGCCATCGTCTTGCCGCGTCTTGTAGCAGAAGTTTCACAGCGCAGGCCTCTACAAAAGAAGGCGTTCAACGTCGCACAGTCCATAATCGCGCATTGCGCTGCAATATTGGCATTTCGCGCTTCTGGAGGTGTCGCTCTCAGTTCTTACGTTCACCTCGGCGTTGCCGCAGCAACAGCAGCTATCATCGTGCCGATGCTAGTGGCGTATATCGTGGCGTTCTCATTAAACGCGCTCTTGGTCAACGGGGTCATCGCGCTTAGTTCAAGTCGATCTATACCGAGTGTATGGAGAGAGACCGGTCTCATTACGCTGGGGCTCGACCTACTCGCCGCGCCTATCGTGTTTACCTTTGCTTGGTTGTACGCATGCTTCGGTCCGATGATCGCGACGGTAGTATGGATTCCGCTTCTTGGATTAAGGCAACTGACGACAAACAACGTAGAGCTAGCTCAGACCAATAAGGAACTTCTCGAATTGATGGTTAAGTCAATCGAAGCTCGCGATCCCTACACATCAGGGCACTCCCGAAGGGTTCGGGAATACGCGATCAAAATTGCGCGCCTGATCGGATTGAGTCAGCGGCAGATAGATGAAGTCGGGACTGCGGCTCTATTGCACGACGTTGGGAAGATCTTCGATAAGTATGCGCCGATTCTGGCCAAGGAGGATCGGCTCACGCCAGCGGAGTGGACGATGATCAAGGAGCATCCAATTGACGGGGCAAATCTCGTCGCGACGATGACCAGACTTCGATCGATCGTGCCCGCGATCCGTCATCACCACGAGAGTTGGGATGGGTCTGGGTATCCGGACGGACTGAGGGGAGAAGAGATCCCATTGGCTTCTCGCATCATTATGTTTGCTGACACCGTGGATGCGATGACCACGGAGCGCCCATATCGAGGCGCGCTCGGCGAGGAAGTCGTGCGGGCAGAAATCATTAAGTGTCGAGCGCGGCAATTCGATCCCGCCATCGCTGATCGAATACTCGCCGTTGACTTTTGGTCCACTATGTTCCCGCCGGCGGACCGAGTTCAACGCGCTTCTGGTCTAATGCGACTTATCGCGAAGAGCTAGCGACGGTAGTCGGAGACCGCAGCCGCAGATGTCTCTCGCGGCCATATACCCAATCGGCCGAGCTTCGCGCCGATGCTCATGTACGTACCTGTTCAGATAGGTTTGCGCGCTCGCCCGATCTCCACGATAGACCATCTGACAGACGATGGCTG
>JBBSVF010000021.1:0-19270 GCA_038233745.1 Gemmatimonadales bacterium | reverse complement strand
CGAGCCGCTCGGAACGCACCTTTGCGTCGATCAACTGTGGAGCACTTCCCGAGAGTTTGCTGGAGAGCGAATTGTTCGGCCACGTGAAGGGTTCGTTCACGGGCGCGATCAAGGACAAGCAGGGGCTGTTCGCAGCGGCGGCCAAGGGCAGTTTCTTCCTGGACGAAATCGGAGAGACCACACCCGCCACGCAGGTGAAGCTCTTGCGCGTGCTGCAGCAGCGTGAAGTGATCCCCGTGGGAGGCACCGAACCGCAGGCGATCGACGTGCGCCTGATTGCGGCAACGAATCGCGAGCTCGAAGAGGAGATTCGGCGCGGTACCTTCCGCACGGATCTCTACTACCGGTTGAATGTGATCGCACTGCATCTCCCGACGCTCCGTCAGCGAGCCGATGACATTCCACTGCTGGCGGAGCACTTCCTCACCCGCATCGCGGCCATCAGGCAGGAGGATCCCAAGCAGCTCTCCGCGTCCACCCTCGACGCGCTGGTGAGCTACCAGTGGCCGGGAAATGTCCGCGAACTGGAGAATGCACTGGAGCGCGCGGTGATTCTCTCACCCGCCGGGGAGATTCAGCCGTCGTCGCTGCCGGAGCGCGTGACCGCGCGTGTCTCGGAGCCACTGGTGGCGGAGCGCACACCCACGAATCCCACGCTGGAAGCGGTGGAGCGCGCGTACATCATGTGGGTGCTCCAGAGCGAGGGGGGCAACAAGACGCGCGCCGCCGAGGCCCTGGGCATCGACCCCTCCACTCTGTACCGGAAGCTTTCGCGGTACGGCGTGGAGGCATGAGAACGGAATCCTTCCTTGCATCAGGATCCGAAGCACGACGCGATTGGCTCGTGCCATTCATCGCCGTTGTGTGCACGCTGATCGTCGCAGGGAGCGCGGCGCACCCGTATCCCATTGGCGTTTTTCACGATGACGGCGTCTATGCGCTGCTCGGGCGGTCCATCGCGCGCGGGCATGGCTTCGTGCACGACCACCTTCCCGGCTCGCCAGCGGCGATCCACTACCCGCCTCTCTATCCGTTGCTGCTGGCGGTAGTGTGGCGACTCCGTCCTGACTTTCCGGCGAACACGCCGGCGCTCATGCTGATGAATGTGTTGCTGATCGGGATCGGTGCCGGTGGGTGCGCATGGTATCTGCAGCGCTGGCTGCACTGGAGGCCGTGGCTGGCCGTGATCACCGCGGTGGCCGTGTGCGCAACGCTGCCCATGCTGACGTTCGCGAGCGCGCTGCTGGCCGAACCACTGTGCCTCGCGCTGCTCTGGCCGGCGCTCGTTCTCTCGGAGCGCGCGTCGACAGGAGGGGCAGGCACACGCAGGCTGATGCTCGCCGGCGCGCTGGTGGGCGTGGTGATGCTGGTGCGCACGCAGATGCTGGCGCTGGCGCTCGCGCTGTGGATCGTGCTGGCGCTCCGCTGGCGGTGGCGCGACACGGCGGTGTGCGCAGGCGCCACGCTGGCGATCCTGCTTCCGTGGATGCTCTGGAGCGCTGGTGCAGCACCCCGCGTGTCAACGCCGCTCGCTGGTGCGTATGGTTCATACCTCGGCTGGTACGTGATCGGACTTCGCGAGGGCGGTGTGCCATTCGTGTTGTCAACGGTGCTGGAGAACTCGCGAGAGAGCTGGCTGCTGCTCCGGGACCGCGTCGCGACAGGCCCTGGCTGGCTGACTGCGCTGGCAGCCGGCATGGCGCTGCTGCTGCTCGCGCGCGGACTCTGGGTGGCGCGCCGCAGCTCTCCCGTGCTGGCCCTCTTCGTCCCGCTCTATCTGGGAATCACGGTACTCTGGCCGTACGCGCCGTGGCGTTTCGTCTGGGGCGTATGGCCGGTACTCCTCGTGGTGGCGGTACTCGGCGTGCCCATGGAGTCGCGCGAGCCAGCTATCACGTCGCACCTCTGGCGGCTTGCTGCGGTGCTGCCATTGCTGCTGATGGTGCTCACGGAGTTCACCGCGTGGCGCCAGCATGCGTGGCGGGCTCCCGCTGCGCGCGCGCGGGCGTCCATCGCCCCGTTGATCGCCTGGGTCCGGGCCAACACGCCGCCGGATGCCGTGGTGCTGGCAGAGGCAGAGCCGCTGGTGTCGCTCTTCACCGGACGACGCGCGGCGCCGCCCACCACTTTCACGGCGCTCGAGTATCGACGCGCGCGCGCCCCCGCCGACGAGGTGCACGCGCTTTCCTCGATGATCGCCGCCGTGCATCCGGGCTACCTGGTCACCATCTCGCCCGCGGTGCAGTCTGCCGCGGCGTCGATCATCGCGAGCCACGGCCCCCTCTCGCTGATCGCGGCGGGTGACGGTCTCTCGGCCTATCGCGTGAGCGCACCATGACGCGTACGTCGCTGCATGTGAGCACCGGACGATTGCTGTCGCGGCGCGGTCGCGCTGCTCGTGCTGTGGTACAGGCCCGATCATGGCGGCGTATCCCGTTCGCTCCATCATCGTCTATTCCCGTATCTCGCGGCTCATGATGGAGCACGTGGTGTCGAGACCGTCCACCGCCGTGCGCACGTCGGCCGATCTGCCGGACGTCGCCGCGTACCTCGTTTTATCTCGATGACCAATCCTTCCGACGTTCCGGCAATCACGCCGCGTACCACGACCCTCGCCGCCGTTCCGAGGCCCCTCACCCCGATCGACGCCGACCAGCTCGTGCTCTCGGTGCTGGTGCCGGTCTACAACGAGCGCAACACGATCGAGACGATTCTCGAGCGCGTGCACGCCACCCGGATGCGCAAGGAAGTCATCTGCGTGGACGACTGCTCCACCGACGGCACTCGGGAACGCCTGCAGGAGTTGCACGCTGCCGGCTTCATCGATCGGCTGATCCTTCAGGAGCACAACGCCGGCAAGGGCAGGGCAATCCGCACGGCGCTTGCCGCCAGCACCGGAGATGTGATCATCGTGCAGGACGCGGATCTCGAATACGACCCGCAGGACTGGGGCGTGTTGCTCCAGCCGCTGATCGACGGCAAGGCCGACGCCTGCTTCGGATCCCGCTTCCTCGGCGGCCCACACCGCGTACTCTACTACTGGCACTCGGTGGGCAATCGCATGCTGACGCTGTTCAGCAACATGCTCACGAATCTCAACCTCACCGACATGGAGACCTGTTACAAGGCGGTACGAGGTGAGCTTGCGCGCTCGCTCGTCCTCACCTCCGACCGCTTCGGATTCGAACCCGAAATCACGGCTCGTCTCGCGCATCGGGACGCACGCATCTACGAGGTGCCAATCTCGTACGACGGACGGACGTACGCCGAGGGCAAGAAGATCAACTGGCGCGACGGCATCGCGGCACTCTGGCATATCGCGAAGTTCAGCCTCACGCGATGACGACGCAGCAGCGCCAGCGATGGCTCGCGGCGAGCAGCGTTGCCGCGCTCGCGCTGATGGCCACGATCACGAGCATCGGCCACGAGTTCACGTACGACGATCGCGGGATGATCTTCGAGAACCCCGCCGTGCACGCACTGCGCCATATTCCGCGGCTGTTTGCCGAAACCTACTGGCCCATGAAGTACGGTGGCGACGGGTATCGGCCGGTCGTCACGACGATCTTCGCCCTCCAGTGGGCCGCGTCGCACGGTCATCCATGGATGTTCCATCTGGGCAACGTCATCCTGGCTGTGGCGGCCGCGGTCGCCGTCTGGTGGTGCGCGGCGGCGGTGCTTCCACCGCTGGGGGCGTGGGTGGCGGGGGCGCTGTTCGCCGTGCACCCGGTGCACGTGGAAGTCACCGGAAACATCGTGGGCCAGTCGGAGCTGCTCGTCGCCCTCTCGCTCACGCTCTCGACAGGACTCTACATCCGCCGCCGCCAGCAGAATGCGCTGCGTCGCCGCGATGCGGCAACGATCGCCGCACTGTTTCTCGTCGGTCTGTTGTCAAAGGAACACGCGATCGTGCTCCCCGCGCTTCTCGCCGCGGCCGAGTTCACGGTGATTCCCGCACGGCGCGTCGCCGACCGCTTCGGTCCTGTCCAGCGGGAACTGGCGCTCGCGGTCGTCGCGATCGCGCTCGCGTACCTGGCCGTCCGGGGAGCCGTCGCACGAGACCTCGCAGGGTTCCGGCCCTTTCCGGTGTTCGAGTCGCTCAACATGCACCCGCTCGACCGCATCGGCACGATGCTGAACGAGTTTCCGCGCATCGGCCAGTTGCTGGTCTTCCCCACGCGCCTGAGCGCCGACTACTCGCCGGCGGAAGTGCTGGTGGCGAACGGTCCTGGTCTGTCCCAGCTCCCCGGCCTCTTCATCCTGCTCGGCGCTCCGCTGCTGATGCTGCTGCTCCGGAGACGGCAGCCGGCTGCGAGCTTCGGGTTGCTGTGGCTCATCCTGGCGTTCCTGCCGGTGAGCAACCTGCTCGTGGCCGCCGGGTTCATCACCGCGGAGCGCACGCTCTTCACGCCGAGCGTGGGGGTGGTGATCGTGGCGGGAGCCATCGCCGCGCACGTGGCCGCAACCGCGCGCCTGTCACGGCGACGCCTGGGCGCAGCGACGCTTGCCGTCCTTGTCTTGCTGGGGCTGGGGCGAAGTATCTCGCGCCAGCGCGTCTGGCGCAGCAACGCCACCCTTTTCCAGTCGCTCCTGGTGGATGCGCCGCGAGGGTACCGGAGTCACTTCATGTACGCGCGGTTCGTGGGGCTGCAGGGCGACATCGTGAAGATGGAGAAGGAATACCGACTCGCCATCCGGATCTTTCCCTACGACGTGGGAATGACGCTCGCGGTCGCGGACGCGTACACGCGCGCCGGCCTCTGGAAGCCCGCGGCCGACCTGTTCGAATGGAGCTACCAGGTGATGCCGGAGTCCACGCAGGGGAGGTACGAGTACGTCTACTGCCTCGCGCGAATGAATCGCTGGAGCGATGCCAGACGGGAAGCATTCCGCGGTCTCACCATCGCTCCACCACGCGACTCCCGCCTTTTACGCCTGGCAATTCACGCCTCGGACAAGGCGTTGCGTGCCGGCGAGCACTAGGGCCCCGTGCCGCCGCAATCTGCGGCAGGACGGGCAAATCGCGTCTGCAGATGCCGCCGACAACGGCTGATATGCCTTCGTAAATCATTGCAGCATCATAACTTGGCACTTGGCATGACCGTGGTCCCCTTTCTGCCTTAGCCGAGTTCGTCAGCGCGCCGAAGCGCAGACTCGGTTTCGCTGGACCACCCCCGCAGTTCCTTCTCGCTCGCAGTCCAACCGCAGGAGCAAACACATGAAAGCACAGAACCGCCGCGGCTTTACGCTCATCGAGCTGCTGATCGTCGTCGTGATCATCGGCATCCTGGCCGCCATCGCGATCCCCAAGTTCGCGAACACGAAGTCGAAGGCGTACATCGCCGCCATGAAGTCGGATCTCCGCAACCTCGTGACCGCCGAGGAGGCGTTCTTCTCGGACTCCACGCGCTACAACGCGTACGATTCCACCCTGCTCAAGTACAAGCCCTCCACGGGCGTGAACCCACCCGTGATCGTGCCGGGCGCCGGCTACTGGTCTGCCACCATCACGCACACGCAGATTCCCGCTCCGTTCAAATGCGGCATCGGCGTCAACACCACCAACCCGGTCGTTGCGTCCGCTGGCGACGGCGAGCCCGCCTGCCAGTAAGCTTCTCGCTTCACAGCTCCACCAGAACGCCCCGGCCTCGGCCGGGGCGTTCTGCGTTGGCGCGTGTGGCCGCCGCGCACTTGACGCATTCGGGGGCCAGTCGTCTGCACGACGACATGCCACGCCTCCAGGAACGACCGTCTCTGCGCACGGAACTGCTGGTCAACTTCGCGATCCTCGCGCTGGCAGCGCTCTCGTTCGCCGTTGCGTCGGTCGTGGCGCTCTACGGCGCGCTCGACCCCGTGGAGGCGATGGAGGTGATCAGCCTGCTGATTGCCATCGATGTGCTCGTGGTGCTCGTCTTCGGCGCGTATCAGGTCCACAGACTCGTGGTCCGTCCGCTTCGCGAGGTGGCGACGACCGCGGAGGCCATCGCCACAGGAGATCTTCGGCGCCGGGTGGCGCCACAGGCGTCGCGCGAGCTGCACCAGGTGGCGGAGAGCGTGAATCGCATGACCGAGCGACTGCTGGAGGAACAGGCGCAGCTTGTGCGCGCCGAGAAGCTGGCCAGCATCGGTCGTCTCGCGGCGGGTGTGGCCCATGAGATCGGCAATCCGCTCGGTGGACTGAACGGATACGCGCATCTGTTGCGCCGATATTCCGAGGGCGACGCTCGCGCCCTGGAGGCCGTGACAGGGATGGAGCGCGAAACCGCCCGCATCGATCGCATCGTCCGCGGGCTGCTCGACTACGCGCGGCCGCGGCGCGCGGCCTCCACGTCCATCGATGTGAATGACACCATCCGGCACGTGGTGGACCTGCTCTCTGCGCAGGGTGTGCTGCGCCGCGTCGAGCTGCGGCTCGAGCTCGCCGCGGAGTCGCCTGCCGTTGCGGGCGACCGGCACGAACTCGAACAGCTGGTGGTGAATCTCCTGCTCAACGCCGCCGCCGCGGTAGAGGGCACTGGTCAGGTGGCCGTGTACTCGGCGCTGGTGTCGCGCGAACAGCTCCTGCAAGTCCGTCGTCGTCGCGCCAGCGATGACCCCGGCGTCACGCGCGAGCATGTGCGCAGTCCCAGGGTCGCGGCGTGGCTGGAAGAGCGCGCGGAGGTACAGCAAGCGGTGAAGGTGCTCGTCGCCGATGGAGGACAGGGAGTGCCGCTCGAGGATGCCGATCGGATCTTCGATCCGTTCTTCACCACGAAGGAGCCGGGTGAGGGCACGGGACTGGGGCTCGCGATCGTGGCACGGATCGTCGAGCACTTCGACGGTGTGATCTGGGTGGACGGCGCACGCGAAGGCGGAGCCGCATTTCATGTGGTGTTGCCGCTATGAACATCCTGGTGGTCGACGATGAACTCGGATTGCGTCACACACTGTCGCTCATCCTCCAGGCGGAGGGGTATGCGGTGCGCGTTGCAGACGGTGCGGATGCCGCGCTTGCGATGCTCGCGCAACAGCCCGCCGAGCTGGTGCTGTGCGATGTGCGAATGCCTGGCCTGGATGGATTGGCCCTCATGGAACGGTATCGCGCGGAGGGAGGCAGGGCGCTCTTCATCATGATGAGTGCGTACGGCGATGACGAGGCCGCGCTGGAGGCCATCCGCCGAGGGGCGTGCGATTTCATCTCCAAGCCGTTTCGCGCCGATCAGGCGTTGCTCGTGGTCAGGAAGGCCATCGAGCGGGAGCGCCTCGAGCGCACCGTTGCGCGTCTGGAGCAGGACATCGAGACCCTGCGCGCGCCGTCAGGCATCGTGGGGCGCAGCCGAGCGATCGGCGATGCGGTGGCGCTGGCCGGGAAAGTGGCGCGCCATCCCTCCACGGTGCTGATCACTGGCGAAAGCGGCACGGGGAAAGAACTCATTGCGCGACATGTGCATGCCTCGAGTCCGCGCGCCGAGCATCCGTTCGTGGCAGTGAATTGCGGAGCCATTCCCGAGGCGCTGCTGGAGAGCGAACTGTTCGGCCACGTGCGCGGTGCATTCACGGGAGCGTCGGCGGATCGAGTGGGCCTCTTCGATGAGGCGGATGGGGGACCGCTCTTTCTCGACGAGCTGGGCGAACTGCCCATCGCGCTGCAGGTCAAGCTCCTCCGCGTGCTCCAGGAGGGCGAGGTGCGACGCGTGGGCGAGAGCGCTGCGCATGCGGTGGACGTCCGGCTCGTCGCCGCCACGTCGCGGGACCTGGAGGCATCCGTCGCAGACGGCAGCTTCCGCGCAGATCTGTACTACCGGGTGAATGTCGTGCGCGTGCATCTCCCGCCCCTTCGCGAACGCAGCGAGGATGTGCCGGAACTGGTGCGACATTTCATCACTCGCTTCAACGCGCGGCTCGGGCTGCGGATTTCAGGCGTGAGCGCGAGTGCGATGCGCGCGTTCGTGGAGTATCCATGGCCCGGCAACGTGCGGGACCTCGAGAATGTGGTTGAGCGTGCCATGGTGCTCACCGAGGGCGACGTCGTGGACGTCGCGCAGCTGCCGGCTGTCGCGCTCGCCGGTGCACCAGACGCCTCGGGGACACTGGACCTCAGCGTGAAGCGGCGCACGGAGACGCTCGAGCGGACGTTGATCGCCGAAGCGCTGGAGCGCACGCGAGGCAATCGCACGCGCGCAGCCCGCCTGCTGGATCTCTCCCACCGCGCGCTGCTCTACAAGATCCGCGAGTACGAACTGGGCGACTGACGCAATCGACGGATGACAGGGGCGCGCGGATGATGCGCCCTCCGCGGGCACGCCCCGTAGTGTGCATGTCATGTCGATGATGCATACCAGAGGGCGCCCCGGGATGACCGTGGTGGAGGTGCTGGTCGCGCTGATGCTGCTCAGCGTCGGGCTGCTGGCGATGGCGGGGAGCAGTGGCATCCTGCTGCGACAACTCGACGATGCGCAACGGGCCCAGCGCGCGACGCGAACGGCGCGCAACCGGCTGGCATCACTCGCGAGCCGCCCCTGCGGAGATCGTCTCCCCGGCACAGCCGTCGCGGACGCTGGCATTCGCGAACGATGGACCGTGACGACCGCGGATTCGCTCTCGCTCCTCGCGGATTCGCTCTCGTGGCCCACCTCGCGGGGCGACGCACGCATCGTCTTCCGAACGGCCACGCCGTGCTGAACCGACGGGGCGTCACGCTGGCGGAGCTATTGGTGGCCCTCACCATGGGTGCGATCGCACTGGGCGGCGCAACGCGCTCCGTCGCTCGGCAGCACCGTTTCGCGACGGACGGGAGCGCGAGAACGCAGTCGGGCGAGCAGAGCTGGGCTGCCATGGCAGCGATGGCCGCAGAGCTCAGGAATCTCGCACCACAGGACTTGGTCGCGTCGGCCAGTTCGGATACGGCATTGCAGCTCAGATCGAGTGTCGCAGTGGGTTCGCTCTGCGCGCTGGGAGGAAGCCGACTGGCGCTTTCGCGGCTGGACGGCAGCGGTCCCGCCGATGTCGCCAGTCCGATCCGCGTGGGCGACTCCCTCTGGACGTTCGATAGCGACGGCGCATGGCGCGGACATCGCATCGAGGACGTCGCAACGGGCACGGGGTGTGGGTCCGCCGGTGCAGGCGCAGGGTATCCGATCGTCACGAGCACCCTCACCGACTCTCTCACTTCTGGCGTCGTCGTTCGCGTCACGCGACCCGTGCGCTACGCCTTCTACAAGGCCAGCGATGGCCGCTGGCAATTGGGATACCGCGAGTGGCTGGAGACGAGCGCAAAGTTCGGAGTGACGCAGCCGCTGGCCGGCCCCTTCGTGATGGCCGCTGGAGCGCGACGCACTGGATTTTCGTATTTCGACTCGGCAGGCCAACGTCTCATGATGCCTGCCGAGGACGGGATTGCCAGGGTGCGGGTCAGCGTACTTGCACCGCAGGTGGGCGGCGTGAGCCAACCGTTGGCCGACTCGGTCGATGTCGCGCTCCGCCGCCGATAACGGCATGCGGCCCGCCCTCCGTCCGGGATTCGCGCTGCTGATGGTGCTGATGCTGCTGATGCTCTCGAGTGCACTGGTGGTGGGCGCTGCGCAGGCCTCAACGCAGGCCGCCAGAGCGGCCCGCAGCGATCGGCTCCTGGCAGAGCTCGACCTGCTGTCGGATTCGCTCGCGAGTGACTGGCGTGGCGCAATGCCGGCCGGCGTCGACTCCATGGTTGTCGGAGCAGAGATTGCTCTCCCCCCACTCGTCCTGCACGCAGGCACCTTCACCGTGAGTCGGCGACTTCGGCGACTCACGCCGGATCTGCGCATCTATCTGCTGGCCATCACCGCCGGCCAGACGACGTCCGCTGACGCTCGCCGGAATGTCGCGGTGCTGTTGACGGGAGCCATCGATCTGACTGGCCGATCAGCGGGTCGTCGCCCAGGGCAGTGGAGCGTGCTGGAGACCTTCTGACCGCTGCCCGTGGGACTTTCAGGCCGGTTCGGACGCCCGGCGAACCGAATCCTCGAACAATTCCGGACTTCGGGTGATCCAGGTCACACGGAGCGCGGTATTCCCGTGTTACCATCCGCGTTGCCGGTCGTGTCTTCGGTACAGGTGACTAGTGAAGTGGACAAGCTGCCCGACGCGCGAGTCTCCAAGCACCGGCGATCGGCAGACAAGTCCAAGCAACAATGAACGCTATATCGGTTCACTTAACGTAACGTGACAAGGCCATTTATCCGCGTGTCATCGCGGGCGATCTCCACGGCCTGATGGGTTGCACCTCGTCGCCCCTCCCTCCAGGGCGCGCGATTCTTCCTCCCTGATTTCTCATGGCGCTATTCGGTCGCAAGAAGACCACTGTCGGGCTCGACATCGGATCCGGATTGGTCAAGGTCGCGGTGATCGATCATTCGAAGGCCGAGCCTGAACTGGTGCGCGTTTCCGTGGTGCCGCTGCTCGCGGACGCCATCGTGGAAGGCGAGATCATGGATCCGGGCATCGTCGCGGAGGCAGTGCAGGCTGCGCTCGCGGCCGCGGACGTGAAGGGAACGCAAGTCGTCACGGCCGTGGGCGGACGTGACGTCATCATCAAGAAGATCCAGATCGAGCGGGTGAAGGAGCAACAGGCGCGCGAACTCATGCGGTGGGAAGCCGAGCAGCACGTGCCCTTCGATATGGAGTCGGTGGAACTGGACTTCCAGATTCTCGATCCGGACAGCGACGGCGTGGAGATGAGCGTGCTGCTCGTCGCGGCCAAGCGCGATCTGATCGAGTCGAAGCTCCGCATTCTCACGGATGCCGGGCTCTCGCCGGCGATTGTCGACGTGGACTCCTTCGCGCTGCACAACGCCTTCGAGGTGAACTATCCGGACGCAATGCAGGGAGTCGTCGCGCTCGTCAACATCGGGCATGACGTCACGAACATCAACATCCTGGACGACGGCGTGCCGATCCTCACTCGTGACACCACAGTAGGCACGCGCCGCTTTCGCGAGGATCTGCAGCGGGAGCGCGGCCTGAGCGCGGACGAAGCGCAGAAGCTGCTGCAGGGATACGACCGCTCCGAACACCTTGATGCGGTACTCGAGGGACGCGGCGAGGAGATCGCGGTGGGCGTGGAGCGTGCGGCGGCGTATCTCGCGTCGTCGTCGCGCTCGGGTGGCCAGGTGCGCGCCGTGTACACCTGCGGCGGCGGCTCCCGCATTCCCGGCCTCAACGATGTACTGGCGGATCGGCTGCGGTTGCCGGTGCAACAGGCGAATCCGCTCGTGAACCTGCGAATTCGTGACGGAGCACTGGACTCGCTTGTCACTGATGAGGTTGCGCCGCTCCTGATGCTTCCCATTGGGCTCGCGTTGCGCGCCGTCGCGTGATCGGAACGAAACGATGATCGAGATCAATCTTCTCCCAGGCGCACGAAAGTCCCGGCGCGGCGGCTCCAGTCTCGACCTGGCCGGCTCGCTGTCGTCCATGCGCGAGCGTGTGCGACAGCCGTGGCTGATCGGCGCCATCGCCGCCGTGGTCGTGTCGCTCCTGTCCATCGGGCTTCTCTACACCACGCAGTCGAGTCGCGAAGCCGCCGTCGACGAATCGCTGCAGAAGGCGGTGCAGGATTCCACGCGCTATGCCTCGGTGCTCCGGGAGCGTGAGAAAGCCGAAGCGAAGCGCGACACGGTGCTGAGATCCCTCAACCTGATCAAGGCCATCGACGACGACCGGTACATCTGGCCGCACATCATGGACGAAATCAGCCGCGAGCTGCCGCCCTTCACGTGGCTGGTCTCACTGGGTTACAGCGGGCTCGGTCAGGCGCAGGCGCCGGTGGCCACCGTCGCCGCCGCCGCCCCGGACACCACCGGCCGGCGCAAGCGCAAGCCACTCGCGACCGTCATTCCGCGCGATACGGTGCGCATCCGCCTGGTGGGCAACACGGTGGACATCCAGGCGCTCACGCGCTTCATGACGCGGCTCGAGAGTTCACCTTTTCTGGAGCAGATCACTCTCGCCAAGTCGGAGCGCGCGAACGACAACGGCAAGGAAGTGACGCAGTTCCAGCTCGATATGCTGTATTCGCGCCCCGAACCGTCACAGGTTCCTCGCGTTCCCCTCGCGGTGTCGGTGCGCTGACCATGGCACTCCTTCCGGCCAACAAACGAGATCAGTATCTGCTCATCGTGGGCTTCCTCGCCCTCGCCCTCGCAGGGTACTACTTCATGAATATCTGGCAGCCCAGGTCGGCCGAGCTGGACGAGAGCCAGGCCCACGTGGACTCGCTGGTGATCGTGAACCAGCGCGCGAAGGCCGAGCTCGCCCAGGGCCGCACGCAGCAGCTGAAGCGCGAGGCCGAGCGCTATGCCTCGGACCTCGAAGTGATGCGCCTGCTCGTGCCCACGGGCAACGAAGTGCCCGCGCTGCTCGAGCAGGTCTCCACCGCCGCCCGGCGCGTGGGTCTCGACATCGCCGACGTGCAGCCGCTGCCCGTCATTGCCGGTGACCAGTACGATGCCTACAAGTACCGGCTGAGCGTCCGCGGCGAGTACAATCGCATCGGCGTGCTGCTGGCGAACATCGGATCGCTGCAGCGCATCGTGGCACCGGTGAACCTCACCATCACGCCGATGAGCGGAGCCAATCCGCCGGGCAAATCGGCACGCACGCAGCAGGTGGAGGCGCGCTTCGAGATCCAGACGTACGTGGCGCGCACGGCGCCACCGCCGCGGATCGTCGCCGCACCCGCCGCAGCGGAAGCGCCAAAGCCGGGAGAACGCTGATGTACCGCACCATGCTGTGTCTCATGCTCGCAACTGCTGGCTCGGCCTCCGTGGCCAGCGCGCAGTTGATCCCCGATATCAACGGCCCCAAGCGCGCCGCGCAGAAGGCGGCGGATGCCGAGAACTCGCGGCTGGCGACGCAGACGGGGCAGGAGATTCCCGCGAGGCGCACCGCTCAGGTGGTCTCGGGACCGGCGGCGCGCACGTCGGCATCGTCGCAGCCCGCGACCGTTGCCACCGCGACGCCTGCTGCTTCCACAGGTGCGCCGGTGACGCGCGAGGTGTTCTCGTACGATCCGGCAGGCCGACGCGATCCCTTCTTCTCGCTCATCCTCACCGAGGATCTGCGCCCGCTCATCACCGACCTCAAGCTCGTGGGCATCCTGTACGAGCCGTCGGGCAAGCGCAGCGTCGCAGTCATGCGCGACATACTCACGAATGCGCAGTACCGCGTGCAACCCGGTCAGACCCTGGGACGCATGCGGGTGACTGGAATCCGGCCTCGGGCCGTGTTCTTCTCGATCGACGAGTTCGGCCTGAGCCGTACGGATTCGCTCGTGCTATCGGATACTACACAGGTGAGGATCAGATGAAGTCAGTCCTGGCTGTCCTCGCGGGCGCCTCGTTCGCGTTCGGGCCCAGCGCGCGTCCCCTTGCTGCGCAGCAGCCCAGGGGCGCGGTGACATCGCTCAGCGTCGTGCCGGCCTCGGGCCACGCCGACGTGGTCGTCGGTCTCTCCGGCGACGTCTCCGTCAGCGATTTCACGCTGCGTTCCCCCGATCGCATCGTGCTCGATGTCACCGGCGCCTCCAACGCACTCGCCCGCGCCTACGATGGTGTTGATCGCGGCGGCATCACGAACGTCAAGTTCTCGCAGTATCGCCGGAACATCGTCCGCGTGGTGCTCTATCTCGACGCACCGCATCAATATCAGGTACAGAAGAGCGACGGCGAGGTGCGCCTCACCGTCTCCAACAGCGGCTCCACGGACTTCGCTGCCTGGCATATCGGTCGCGGGCGCGCGCCGGCGGCATCTGTCGCCAGCGGTCCTCCCGCAGCCGGAGCTGCATCGCAGCCGGCGACGCCGGTGGCCAACGTGTCCATGGCCCAGGAGAGCATGCCCGCCGGCCAGCCGTCCGGAATGGCCGCCACGCCGGTGATGCCGGTCTCCAACCCGGAGCGTGCGGCGCCGGAACGTCTCGCGGTGCGCCAGCAGGCGGCACCACAGGTCGCCCAGCGCGTCACGCAGCCCCGCATCACCGTCACGTATCAGGGCAGCGACATCCGCGACGTCCTCGCCGCCTTCGCTGCCTTCTCGGGACGTACCATCATCCCCAGCTCCTCCGTTGGCCCGCTCAAGGTGGACGCCGAAATCAAGGATCAACCGTGGGACGTGGCACTGCAGGCGATCCTCGCCTCGCAGGGACTCGCCGCCACCGAAGATTCCAACGGCATCATCATCGTCGACACACAGGAGCGCATCGCCAGTCGCGCGCAGACGGAACCCCTCGCCACGCGCATCGTGCGCCTGAACTACCAGCGCGCTACCGCGGTGGGTGAACAGCTGCGCCAACGACTGCTGCAGTGCATTCCCAGTGAAAGGTCCTCCTCGTCGTCCTCTTCCGCTGCCGCTGGCCAGCCGCCGATGCCCGGTGCACCGCCAGCGCAGCCGACGCTGGCCGGCGGTGCCGCGCCAGGATCCTCCAACGATCCCACCAGCGGGAGTCAGAACAGCGGCAGCTGCCGCGGTCGTGGAACGGTCACCTTCGACGAAGTCACGAACAGCGTCTCGATCACTGCGCCTGGCAGCGCGCTCGACGAGCTGGTGGCCTTCGCCGAGACGCTGGATGCCCGCCAGCCGCAGGTGAACATCAAGGCGAAGATCGTGCTGGTGAACCGCACGGATCTCGACGCGCTCGGCATCCGGTACGACCTGGGCTCGCGCCGCCAGTTCTTCTCGCAGATCGTGCAGCGGGGCGACAGCCTCGGAAAACCCGGCACCCCGCAGGATGCTCCCACGGTGCTGCTCGGCGGCAACACGGTGAGCGCAATCGCCAACGCCTCCGGCAACGTGCCGGGCGCCGCGCTGCGCCTCATCTATTCCACCGCGCTCGGCAACTACGATTTCTCGGCCTTCCTCGACGCGCTGCAGGAAGTCTCCCTGCTCGACGTGCAGGCCGAACCCAGTGTGACCACGCTGAACAATCGCACGGCGGAACTCATCTCCGGAGCGCAGGTACCCTTCGTTCCCCTGGTGAGCAGCGGCGGAACGGGAACGTCGCTCACCGGTCCGGTGGTGGTGGAGCG
This sequence comes from Gemmatimonadales bacterium, assembly GCA_038233745.1. Classification (GTDB taxonomy): domain Bacteria; phylum Gemmatimonadota; class Gemmatimonadetes; order Gemmatimonadales; family Gemmatimonadaceae; genus AG11. The sequence continues at coordinate 4,232 of JBBSVF010000021.1, read as the reverse complement.
CGTCCAGACCGGTGTGACATTGCGTGTGACGCCGAGCGTCACGAACAATCGGCAGATCATGATGCAGGTGGAGACCGTGAACTCCGACGTGAACTTCACGAACAACGGTACGCTCATCGACAACAACAACACGCGGACGTCGCTGCTGGTGGGCGACGGACAGACGGTGGTGATCGGCGGGCTCACGCAGACCTCGGTGCGCGTGACCAAGTCCGGCATTCCGCTGCTCGTCGACCTTCCGCTCATTGGACGCCTGTTCGGGTACACCACGAGACAGGAGCAACGGCGCGACCTGCTCATCCTCATCACGCCGCACATCGTCGATGAGGGCTTCGAGCCCACCGACGCACCGCGCTAGGCGCTCTCGGAGCATCCCATGACACCGCATCGGTATACACCCAGGCTCGTTCTGCTGCTGGCCGGCGTGCTGGCACTCGCGAGCTGCGACACGCGACTGCCCACGCAACCCGGCGGGCTGCAGGATGATCTTGAACGTCCGGTCCTCACGCTGAGCCTCGCCTCGGGCGCGGCCAACTCGGTCGACGTCGGTGTCCCCGTCGTCGTCACTGTCACGGCATCGGACAACAAGGGAGTCTCCACGATCCTGACCACGGCGCGCAATGGCGCCGTCGTGCTCGCGGTCGACACCGTCACCTATTCGCCGACGCAGCTCGCCGTCACGCGCCAGATCCCCATCACGCTGTCAGGCGTGGTGCGCGGAGATCGCGTGGTCGTGCGCTCCACTGTCACCGACGCGGCGCTCAACTCCAGGTCGGATTCGCTGGTCCTCACGATTGCGGACACCACCGCACCCGCGATGACAATCACCTCCACCAAGTCGGGCCGCAATCTCAAGGGCGGTGATACGGTGGACGTGCGAGTCACGGCCTCCGACAGTGCGGGTATTCGCTACGCGGGGTATCGCCTGCTGCGCCTGCGGGCCACCGACAGCGTCGTCGTCCGGTCCGACAGTGCCTTCGTTCCTGCCGGTACGGCGCCGCGCACCTTCGCGCCGCCCGCGTTCAGCTTTGTCCTCTCGGATACCCTGCTCAACGGCCCGTACGCCCTCGTCGGCTTCGCGCTCGATGCATCTGGCATCGCCACACGCGGCGCTGCCTCGACCACGTTCGCGATTACCGACCAGGTGAAGCCCACCATCGCGCTGGTGGCGCCAACGACGGGCGCCAAGCTGAATGTGGGAGACTCGCTGCTGGTCACGGCGCGACTGCATGACAACGTCGCCCTGGACCGCGCCGTGTTCCGCGCGGTTTCCGCGCGCGGCGACGTGAACCTGGGCACGGCATTCACGGTCACCCGGTATCCGGCCGTCACCGTGCCCGCCACGGGCTCGTTCCCGCCCGGTACTCGCGATACCACCGTCAGCCGCTACCTGAAGGTCGCCACACCGATCGACACCCTTACGGATTCGCTCATCGTCATTGCGGTGGTCGTCGACGCCGCGGGCAACAGCGACTCGACCAGTTTCAAGGTGGGTGTCGTGAGCGGCCCCAAGGTGGTCTTCGTCAGTCCCGTCGTGGGTGACAGCGTCACGCCAGGCGCCGGTCTCACGGTCACCCTGCGCGCCACGCATCCCGTAGGCGTCGTCCGATTGGGCGTGCGCGTCCAGACCGCACCGGGCGCACCCACGCCGGTCGATACCACGATCGTGCAGAACATCTCCCCGGCCTCCAAGGACGTGACGTTCACGGTCACCGTTCCGATTCCCGCGAATGTCCCGCTGCGCTCGCTCATCACGCTCACACCCATCTCGCTGGACGTGGATGGCAAGGAAGGCTCGTCCGCGCCGCTCATCATTGCCGTGCGCGCCGGGATCCCGCCCAGCCCGCTCGTGACGCAGGTACTGCCGGCACGTGTGGAAACAGGCGACTCCGTCACCATCACTGCCGTCGGCAACGGCATTCGTTTCGTGGGGGTCGAGATCCGCGATGCCACCACGGGAGCGCTCATCCGGCGCGACAGTGTGGCGCAGAGTGCGCCGCTACCCTCCACTGCCATCGTCAAGTTCCCGCTCACGCTGCCGACGTCGGCCCAGGGCAAGAAGATCTCGTTGATTTCCTTCGCCTACGATCAGGGCGGTCGCATCGGCTACTCTGTCCGCGCCGGCTCATCCACCTCCATCACGACGGCCGGCGGAGCCTTCATCGACTCATCGCTGGTGGTGTTCGGCCGGACCTATACCCTCCCCGCGAATCGCAACGGCACCATCGCGGATCTGGTCGTCGACCGGGCCCGTGGCAATGTGTTCCTGTCGAACATCAACTTCGGCCGTCTCGAAGTGTGGCAGAAGGGAACGCAGAACTTCGATGCCACCGGCATCGTGGTCGGCTCGCAGCCCTGGGGCATGACCGTCTCACGGACGGCGGCCGCCAGTGACACACTCTACGTGGCCAACTCGGGCGGTACGAACCTCAGCCGCGTCTACATCGGTGCGCCCACCGCCAGCGGGATGCGCGAAGACCTCGCGAACCGCCTGCTCACGCGCGTGTCGTTCCTCTACAAGGTCACCGAGACCCGCGACGCGGGCACCGGCAAGATCCGCATCACGGTCACAGGCCCCATTCTCTTCTCCGATCGCCCACAGTACGTGGAGCAGAGCACGGCAGGCCGCCTGTACATCTCCACCAGGCCCACCACTGTCGCGCCGCGCGGCACGGTGAGATACCTCGATCCGGTAACCTCCACGCCCGATCAGCGGTTCATCCTGGACTTCGCGACGCCGGGCAGCGATCCCAACAGCTACCTCATCGCCAACGTCGACAGCGTCCAGGTCGCGCCGGCACCTGCGTCTTCCACGGCGAACGACGTGTTGATCGTCTGCGACCACCCCACTGGCACCACGAACCCGAGTGTCTGCGTGGCCAGCAATGGGGGGATCGCCGCAACGATCACCGCCCTGCGCACCGCCGTGCCGACCACCGACATCGATGCCCAGGTCAACAAGGACGAAGCGTCGATCGGCCTCACGGACACCACCTACGCCGCATCCAGTGGCGATGGCCAGTGGATCACCTTCGGTGAGGGCAACACCGGACCCACCGCCCGCAACTTCCTTCTGCGCGATGACGGAAGTGTGCCCAATCGGTTCACCTATGCATCGCCGGCCATCAACGTGCTGGACCTGATCAACAACGCCTCCGACCGGATCTTCGGCGTGGCGCTGGACAAGACAGGCAAGACGTTGGGGATTCATGGCTCCGAGACGTACTTCGCGTCGGTGGAGCAGCCGTTCACACAACGGTTGCAGGGCAAGAAGTCCACCTTCAACGTGGGCTCGGGAATCGCCTTCCATCCCAATGCCGACGGCGTCACAACGCCCCAGTCAGCGCGTCTTGCCTTCGTGGCGTCGAACAATGGCACCATCGAGGCGGTCGACATCGCGTACTACGATTTCAGCCGCGGATCGCTGGCCACCAAATTCAATCTCTACGGTCCGCTTCGCGCCTCGCTGCCCTTCCCGGGCGACGACCCCTCGGTGGTGCTCAAGCTCTTCGGCATCTCCTCGCGCGGACTGGTGATCATCGATGTCACCGCCGCGGATCTGCTGGCCGGACCATGATCCTGCACTCGTGACGTGTCTCCCGTGAGCCCGGCCCAGGCCGGGCTCACGTCGTTCACGGCACTCCTCACCGATGCTCCGCTTCACCACCGCCAGGAAATCCCACTCACCGCCGCCACCAGCGAATCCAACGGCCCGCGAGTCCACGATGGCTACCTTTTGCACCTCGACCCCCGGATCGCTTGCTGATCCCGCGCGCCGGCACATCCTGCTGGTGGGCGCCCCGGGTGCCGGCAAGAGTACCGTGGGGAAGCTCGTGGCCACTGCGACGGGCCGAACATTCCTGGATTTCGACGCGGAGATCGTGCGCCGTGAGGGCATGAGCATTCCCGACATCTTCGGCATGCACGGCGAGGCCTACTTCCGCGAACGGGAGCGGGAGCTGACAGCAGAAACACTGGTGCTGGGAAACATGGTGCTGGCTCCGGGCGGCGGATGGGTGGAAAACGCTCACGAGTTCGACGCCATGCGCGCGCGTTCGCACCTGATCTTTCTTCGCGCCAGCGCGCCCACACTGATGTCCCGACTCGGCGCCTCCGCCGGCGATCGGCCCCTGCTGCGCCGCCCGAATGCGATGGGCGAGCTCGAGCGTATCCTCGAGCGCCGTCAGCCAATGTACGACGCTGCCGATCTGGTGATCGACACGGATCGCCTT
>JBBSVF010000020.1:0-19420 GCA_038233745.1 Gemmatimonadales bacterium | reverse complement strand
TACTGGGTGTCCTCCACGGAGACTGGCATTGCCCATCCACCACGCGAATCATCACAGGAGCTCCTCCATGCGTTTCACCACAACATTTGCCCTCCTGGCGCTGGGCGCCTGCGCAACAGCCAATCAGCCCTCGGGCTCGGCGAGCTCGGCCTCGACCGTGCGCGTAAACGGAACGAACTCGAGCACGGCCATGCAGATCGTGCAGGACAATACGTCGAACGTGAAGAGTTTATCGTACGCGCCGGATGCCGTCTGGCGCGTGCTGCCCGCCGTCTATGACTCCGTGGCGATTCCGGTGACGACGCTCAATCAGGCGGGGCGCTCCATCGGCAACGCAGGTTTCAACATCAGACGCCGGCTCGGGAAAACGGCGCTCACGCGACTGATCGACTGTGGCAGCACGCAGGGTGGGCCCAGCGCGGACACCTACGATATCCGGTTCGCCATCACGACCGAGCTGAGGGCGTCGGGCACGGGCACCGATCTGATCACCACCGTGGATGCGATGGGTCGTCCGGCGGCCTTCTCCGGGGAATACATTCGCTGCTCGTCCAACGGCGTGCTCGAGGGGCGGATCGCGGACCTCGTGAAGCAGCAGCTCGCCGGCAGGTAGTCGGTTGTCCGCGCGAATCCCGCCTCGGTGGTGCGCTTAAGCACAGCGAGATGAGCCCCACCTGGCGCGGAACCCCCGAATAGCGCAAGGGTATCAGCCGGCGGAGGTGAGACATGCAACAGGTCATCCGTCGTCTGGTTCGTGCGAGCGCCACCGCGCTCGTGATCGCCGCGCTCTCGGCCACATCGGCGTCCGGGTTTCAGGAGAGCCGAGGAGACACTGGTCCATCCGTCTCCGAGCGCGACATTGCCGCGTCCAACGAGAAGATCTCGATGGCGTATGGAGCGCTCGCGGCCATGTGGTCGCGCGACTTCGAACGGCTGGGCGCCCGCTTCGTGGTCCCGCAGGTCGCCCGCTATCGCGGCGCGGTGCGCTCAAGCTGTGGCATCATGCGCGGAGATAACGCCGTCTACTGCCCATCGCGAAATGTCATCTACTTCGACGAAGTGTTCGTCGCACGCCAGGCGAAGGCCGCGGCTCAGCAACTTGGCACTGATGGCGACATGGCGGCCGTGGGTGTGATCGCTCACGAAATGGGACACGCCGTCGCGATGCAACTCGGTGCCGACTCACCCATTCCGTACGAGAACGAAGCCGCGGCAGACTGTCTGGCCGGAGCCTTCGCGCGTTCGGCGCAGGCCGACGGCTCGCTGGAGCAGGGCGATCTCGAAGAGGCGTTCTACGGCATGGCGGCGGCGGGAGATCCTACGCCGGAGTACACAGGTGACCGCCGAGTGGATCGTCGAACGGTGGTGCGGATGGCGATGATGGGACACGGCACGCGGGCGCAGCGGCTTGCGAATTTCAGGGCTGGGTTGGGAGGCGGAGCAGGCGCCTGCATTTCCAGCTTCCGGCGGATCGCATCACGCTGATCGGAGCGCGTGACACGTCACATCCGAGACACGAATCCTGGAGGGAGAGCATTGCGGCGCGGACGTCCAAGTCCCAGAGTACCGGCGAACTGGCGGCCGTCCTTCCAACCCTCCCTGCAGCGTGATGATCTGGTACTGCACCGCCCCCGCGCACGCCTCCGTCGGCACCCTCGATGCCACGCCTGCGCGCGCATCGTCGTGACGGCGCCGACCCCGTCAGGGCCCCCGCTGCGTCATTCGCGAGCGCTCACCGCACTCGGCCACACGGTCTTCCGGCTCTCCGGGTGGGCGATCGACGGCGAACTCCCCGCCATTCCGAAGTTCGTGGCGATCGTGGCGCCGCATACGTCGAACTGGGATTTCGTGGTGGGAGTGTTCCTGATGTTCTCGCTGGATATTCGTGTGCACTGGCTGGGCAAGGCATCGCTCTTCCGCGGGCCGCTGGGCCCATGGCTCCGTTCGATTGATGGCCGGCCTGTGCACCGGGAGACGCACGAGGGCGTGGTAGACCAGGCGGCCGCGCTGATGCGGGAGGAACCCCGCATCATCATGGCGCTCGCGCCGGAGGGCACGCGGACACGAGTGAACGCCTGGCGGAGCGGCTTCTATCACATTGCGCTGCAGAGCCGCACGCCCATTCTCCCGGTGGCGCTGGACTGGGGACGCCGCCGCGCAGTACTCGGCGCTCCGATGCAGCCCACCGGCAATTACGAGCAGGATGTTCATTTGCTGCGGGCCTGCTACTCGCCGACAATGGCGCGGCATCGCAGCGGCTTCTGGTCCACACGCATCGAATGATGACCGACGTTAACTCGACGAGGGAGGTGTCTGTGCGACTCACGATGTCCTGCGCGACGCTGATGATCCTGCTGGCCTGCTCCACGCCGCGGGCGCTGCCCGACAGCAGCGCGATCGTGTCGGATGCGCCAGTCCGGGTCACGGCCTCGACGCCTCCAGGCACGTGGTCGGTGACGCCGACCGGTCTGGGGGATCTCCACGTTGGCACGACGGTCGCCGAGGCGTCATCCGCAGTGGGCGGCACGCTCAGCATGCCCGCGGGCGCCGACACAGTAGCCTGTGCCTTCGTCCGATGGGCAGATGCGCCGGCCGGCGTGTCCGTGATGATCGTGCGCGGCAGTATCGCGCGCGTGGACATCGACAGCGGACGCGTGGCCACCGCGGATGGCGCAGCGATCGGTGACGCCGAGCCGGACCTGCTTGCGCGCTATGGCGCGCGGGCCGCCGTGACGCCAGCGAAGTATACGTCCGGCCACTACGTGACAGTGATGCCACGACAGGCTGCGGATTCCAACGGCTGGCTGGTGTTCGAGACCGATGGATCCGTGGTGCAGCGATATCGCGTGGGACGCAGGCCAGAGGTGCAGTACGTGGAGAAGTGCGGGTGACGGCGAGAGCCGGATGTCACTGACGCCGGATCCCGTGCTGCGCGACGAGGCGGTTCGCGATACGGAGCCAGCGATCCAGTACGGGGTGATCCCTGCCTATCTCACCGACCCTGACGGGTTCGGCATCGAAGTGCATTCGTGGGGCACAGCACTTCACCTCGTGACGCGCGACGCGTGCTGAGCCCCGCATCGCTGGCGGGATGGGAAGACGCAGTCCTCGCCAGTCTTTGCGGGGCCACGGGCACGGACGAGGAGCGGGACCGCCAGATCGAACGGTCGGGATTATATGGGGAATACCCCGCAATTCTCCACGGTTATCAGGAACTGTTCGCGGTCGAGGAGCACCGCGCCGAAGCGCTGAAGCGCGCTGCGTTCATCATCTGGCGCGGCGCAACGGCAGCGCCCTCGCAAACGGGCATCGCCCCGCTGCCGGATGGTTCGGTGCGCCAGGTGATCGCGTCACTGGATTCCGCCGCCCGCTCACGGCAGGTCGCTGGCGAGCTGCACTGGATGCTGGCGTGGTATCACTACCTCAGTCCCGACCTCTTCTCGCTGTATGGCGCCACGCCGGCGCTCCTCGGTTCGCTCGCAGGTGAAGATGGCGACGCCTGGAAAGCCGTGGAAATCGATCCCGTCACCATGCGCACGCGCGGCCAGATGGGCCGATATTGGGGCGAGCTGTTTTCCCGGCGCCGCTGATCGGCTGCTCCCCGTTGCAAAGCTCGGTGGCTTCTGCGATGCTTCACCCATGAAAGTGAAACGTGCTGAAGAGTTGCAGGCCGAATGGGGATCGGCCCCGTGCGAGCATCCCGCACTCTCGCGCCTGTACGACAACGGCGAGCGCACGGGCGACTACGCGTGCACGCAGTGCGGTCGCACACTCAATTACCGGGAGCGCGCAGAACTCGTGAAGGGCCGGGGCACCGCCGACGCATGACGAAACTGTTCGTCTTTGTCTTCTCCACGATCGGGGGATATATCGGCTGGTGGCTTGGGGAGCGCATGGGCATCATGACTGCCTTCATGCTGGCGATGGTGGGAACCGGGGTCGGTATCTGGGGTGGACGCAGGATGGCCCAGAACTACGAGGTTTGACGCGATGAAGCACACACTTGTCCTGGTCTGCGCGGTCCTGCTCGGCGTGATGCCCCTGGAGGCGCAGACGCGCTGGAGGGACATCGGCACCACGTCCAGCGGCAACAAGGTCTCCGTCGATCCGAAATCGATCCGGCGGGACAAGGGACTCGTGACGGCACGCGTACGGGTCGTGTTCACCACGCCGGTGAAATCACGCAAGGGCATGTGGGCCAGCTCGCAGACCCTCGCAACCTTCGACTGCGCCGCGCGGAAGCTCGCGGCAAAGGAAAATGTGTTCTACTCCGATGAGAAGGGCACCCGCGTCACGGAGAAGACAGTGAACAAGATCCCCGGCTACGGAACAGTGATCGGCGGTTCACTGGGCGATGTGGCCCTGCGATACCTCTGCACTCCCGCCCGATAGTCTCGCTTCAGCGCTTCTTCGCGAGAATGGTTCCGCGGCAGCGCGCCGCACCGCAGTGGCACGGATACCGGCGCTTGGCAGCGGGAGTGTGGCGCTCGTCCAGGGTGTACGCATAGTCGTACACCAGCTCCTCGCCGGGAGTGATCGCGCGGATCGTCTCGATCCACAGCCGCCCCTCCTCGATCACGACGTCGCAGTTCGGATGGTACGAGTGGTTGAGGAAGCGAGCCTCGTTCCCGTCGACTGCCGCATCCACCACCACCTCGTCATCGATGGCGAAGAGGAAGGTGTGATGCCGTTCACCATCCACATCCGGATAGCGCGCATCTGATTGCGCGGGAGTGAGACGCTCCCCGGCGTATTCGATCAGACGCACCCCCTCGGCGATGCGCACCGTGGCGAAGGCGCCCAGTCCCTGGACAGGTGACGCGCGGATCTCGAAGGGCAGGGGCGAGGGCATGATCCAGAATGATAAGTTGGTGCGCCAGCGCCATTTGGGCTCTGGAATCGTGTATCTTCAACGGATGACATCCAGTACTGAATCTACCGAAACCGACGAGTCCGTCTCGGGTTTCTCCGCCCTCGGCCTCGATCCACGCATCGTGAACGCGCTCGCAGCGCTGGGCTATGAAGAGCCCACGCCCGTCCAGCGCGAGGCGATTCCGCCCCTCCTGGAAGGGCGCGACGTGCTCGGTCAGGCTGCCACCGGCACCGGCAAGACCGCGGCGTTTGCCTTGCCGCTGATCCATCTGCTCACGCCCGATGCCGATCCTCGCGAACGGACTGCCGCGCTGATCCTCGTGCCCACACGCGAGCTCGCCATGCAGGTGGCGGAAGCCGTTCACAAGTACGGGAAGTCGATGGGGATCGTGGCACTGCCGATCTACGGCGGCGCGCCGATGGAAACGCAGCTCCGCGCCCTCAAGCGCGGAGTGGACGTCGTGGTCGCCACGCCTGGGCGCGCCCTGGACCACATTCGTCGCAAGACGCTGCGCCTGGATCACGTGAAGATGGTGGTGCTCGACGAAGCCGACGAGATGCTCGACATGGGCTTCGCCGAGGACCTCGAGGCCATTCTGGAGTCCACCCCCGCCGAGCGGCAGACGGCGCTTTTTTCCGCCACCCTGCCGCCGCGCATCGCCGAGATCGCGAACCGCCACCTGCGCGAACCAGTGCGCGTGCGGATCGATCGCGAAGTGGTGGCCGCTGGATCCGCTCCCCGTGTCCGTCAGGTGGCGTACATCGTGGGCCGCGCCCACAAGATCGCGACGCTGGGACGCGTGCTCGATGTGGAGAATCCCACGTCGGCTATCGTGTTTTGCCGCACCCGAACCGAGGTGGATGAGCTCACCGAATCGCTGAATGGGCGTGGCTACCGCGCAGAAGCGCTTCATGGCGGCCTCTCGCAGGAACAGCGCGACCGGGTGATGAAGAAGTTCCGCGCCAATACCGCCGAGCTGCTCATCGCCACCGACGTGGCGGCCCGCGGCATCGATGTGCAGCATGTGTCGCACGTGGTGAACTATGACGTGCCCAGTGCGGCGGAGGCCTACATCCACCGCATCGGGCGCACGGGCCGCGCCGGACGGGAGGGCGTGGCGATCACGCTGGCCGAGCCGCGCGAACATCGCTTGCTGCGCAACATCGAGTACCTGACGAAGCAGAAGATCGAGATCGCCGCGGTGCCCACGGTGGCGGACCTTCGCACGCGTCGCCTGGAGATGACCAAGGCCACGTTGCGCGAGACGCTGCTGGCGGGCGACCTGGAGCGGTTCCGCGCGATTGTCGACGCCCTCGGCCAGGAGTTCGACATCATGGACGTCGCTGCGGCGGCGGTGAAGCTGGTGGACGCAAAGGACGGCGAAGATGCCGAAGAGATTCCTGCGGTGGCGCTGCGGAACGAGCGTCCGGCATCGCGGTTCGACAAGGAGCGTGCACCAACGAACAAGGCCGGCTCGCGCCGGCACGAAGCGGCCAAGGCCGGTGCGCGCGGTGCGAAGGGCGCGCGTGTCACCCCCGAGTGGGATGTGGCGCGCCTCTATATCGGCGCAGGGCGCAACTCCAGCATCCGTCCCGCCGATCTCGTTGGTGCCATCGTCAACGAAGCCGGCGTCGACCCTCGCGCCATCGGCGCCATCCAGATCACCGATCGGTTCTCGCTGGTGGAGGTGCCGGACGATATCGCGGATGGCATCATCGAGACGCTGCGGGGTAGTACGATCAAGGGCAAGCGCGTGCCGGTGCGACGTGATCGTGAACAGGGTGGCGCCGGCTGATCGCGCGTCGCCCTCACTGCCCGTATCTTGCGTCCTCGTCTCTCCACGATTCAGCCTTGCTCTCGCCCATGCGATATCTCCGTCTGCTCACCGCCGCTCTGCCACTGATGCTCGCGGCCTGCCACTCCGATTCCATGACCGCTGTCCCGATCGAACAGACCACTTTCGCCAGCTCGCTCGGCGTGAACCTGCAGGCGTCCACGAAGACGGCCTCCGGGCTGTATTACCGCGACATTACCGTGGGCACCGGCACCACGCTCGCCGCAGGACAGTCCGTCGACATGCGGTACACTGGCTCCTTTGCCAACGGCTCCGTGTTCGATTCCAACGCGGACGCGAGCAAGCCGGTGTTCAACTTCCGGCTGGGCGCCGGACAGGTGATCAAGGGCTGGGACGAGGGCCTGGTGGGCATGAAGGTGGGAGGCAAGCGTCAGCTCGTCATCCCGCCTTCGCTTGGCTACGGCGCGAATGACTACGGCCCCATTCCGGGCAACTCGGTGCTCGTGTTCACCGTAGAAGCGCTCAGCGCGCGATAACCCTCGCTCCGCACTCCATGTACACCTACGTCTACTACATCGCCGAGAAGATCGCGGGTGCCATGGAGATGCAGCGGTTCGCGCATCCCATCCACGTGGGGCTCGTGACTGCCAGTGACCACGAGGCCGCCTACTCGGCGGTTCTGGAGGATCTGCGGCCCACCTTCGCGGACGCGCCGCAGCATCTCGAGGTGCGGTTCGAGGTCGTTACACCGCCGAAGTCGGGTACTGGTGTGTGGCGGCACGGCAAGCCGATCGACACCGACATCACCTTCACGTCGGCTGACTGAGCACAGCGGTGGATGCACGGCTGCTGTCGCGTCTCACGAGCAGCGCGGCCATCGTGATCGTGGGGATGGGATCAGCACACCTGCTCATGCCGGTACGCCCTGGTGCGACGCCGTTTGCCCGCGTCGCATTCGTGGCAGCGCTGGCGGTCGTTGGTGCCGCGGCTGGCTGGCGCGAGCGTCGCGAGCGTCGCGAGCGACGCCTGGATGCCGAAACGCGATCCGCGATTCCCCTGGAGCTGGTGGGAATCGGGATCGCGTTCTGCCTGGCCTTCGCAGGCTGGCTGGCCGTACATGCCTGAGAGTTATGGGATCACATTCAGGGTCGCAAATTGCTGCAGCCGGACTGTCTTGGACTCGCCGACGTTCAGCAGACCCTTGACCCAGTCCCAGTCCTTGGCCACGCCGCCATTTTCCATCACGAGCAGCGCTACTTCGCCTGCTTCCTTGGGGTTCATGCGCAGGCAGCCATGCGACGCCGCCTCGCCCAGCGAGTTGATGGCGCCGGTGCCGTGAATGTAGTAGTCCGGCTCGCTGAAGAAGATCTTGACGACCTTCATGGGGTTGGCTGGATGTCCGGGGCCCTTGGCGCTCAACCCATTGGCCCACTTCACATCCGGTGGGGTCCAGGATGGGTTCCACACGATCTTCTGGACCGTGAAGGTGCCCTGCGGGGTGGGGTGAGCGTCGGCGCCCACCGCCACGTCGTAGCTCTTGATAACCTCACCATCACGCATGAGCCGGAGCTTCCGCTCGCTGAGGCTGGCCTCCATCGTGAGGCCGGAGAAGGCAGGTGCAGGGGTGCGAGCGGCGCCCAGACCGAACACCAGCGCGCCGGCAATGGGAACGGCGAACAGGGCGATAAGGGAGCGAGAGCGTCTCTGCATGATTTTGCGGGCGACAGGAGGTTTTTGATGTCCCATGAATAAACGCATGAGCAAGGCATGTTCCACTGGACCCCGATGCGGTCCCCGTGGTACTGATAGGAGCCCGCCGCGGCTCGTAACCCACACTCTCGTCAATTCCTGATGCGCTTGTTCACTGGCAGGATCAATACGTTCTCGCTCATGATGCTGGCCGGCGCTGCGGCGTGCAGTACGGGTGTGATCGTTCCGGCTATGCCTGCCGCGTCGATCTCCCAGGGAACGCAGGTGACCGAGAGCGACGTCCGTCGCCTGATGAGCGCTCTGGCCGACGATTCCCTGGAGGGCCGCGGCACGGGCACCCGTGGCTCGGCTGCCGCAGCTCGCATCATTGCCAACGAGTTCCGGGCGATCGGCCTGGAACCGGCAGGCGACAGCGGATTCTTCCAGCGAGTACCGGTTGCTGTGGTATCGCGCAACGGCCGCGAGCGGCCGATCCTGATGCCATCCTTCGCCGCACTCGACACGGTGTCGGCGGAGCGACGTCGTACGTCGGTGAATGTGGTGGGGCTCATCCGCGGGACGAACCCCGCGATCCGCGACTCGATCGTGCTGATCGACGCACACTACGACCACCTCGGCATCGGCACTGCCGTCGCCGGCGATTCCATCTACAACGGCGCCGACGACGATGCCTCCGGCACCGTGGCAGTGATCGAGATTGCACGGGCGATGGCGGCGGGGCCGCGCCCCGCGCGCACCGTGGTGTTCGCCGCGACCACGGGCGAGGAGGTGGGGCTGCTGGGTACGCGATGGTACCTGCTGCACCCCATCGTGCCCATCCGTCAGATGTCCGCGAACCTAGAGATCGAGATGATCGGGCGGCCCGATTCTCTGGCGGGCGGGCGGGGCCGCGCATGGCTCACGGGCTTCGAGCGTTCCACCATGGGCAGCACCTTCGCGGCAGCCGGCCTTCCCATCGGTCCTGATCTCCGCCCAGATCAGAGCTTCTTCACCCGCAGCGACAACATCGCCTTCGCGCGCGCTGGCGTCCCGGCGCACACGCTCTCGTCATACAACATGCATGACGACTACCACCATCCCAGCGACGACATCCGCGGGATCGATATCGGGCACATGACGGCGGTGATCCGGGCGGGCGCGATGGCGACGCGATTGCTGGCCGATGGGGCAGCGCCTCGCTGGAATCCGGATGGGCGTCCGATTGTCACGCCTCCCCCGCCGACCACGGTGCCCGTCTCCCCGCCGCCCGCGCTCGCGAATCCAACGGAACGCCTGGCGCGTTACAGCACCTTCGCGCTTCGTGCGGACACCACGAAACTCTCCGCACGGGAGCGGCGCATGCTGCCACTGCTCATCGACGCGGCTCGTGAGATGCACGGTATCTACTGGCAGCAGGTGATCGGGCCGCACGACAGCGTGATGAGCGGGATCACCGACGCCGCTACGCGCACGCTGGCCGAGGTGAATGTTGGTCCGTGGGACCGGCTGGACAACAACGTTCCGTTTGTGTCGGGTGTGGGGGGCAAGCCGCATGGAGCCAACTTCTATCCGCGCGACATGACGCGGGAGGAGTTCGAGCGTGTGACATCCACGCCCTCCAGATACGCCGACAGTCTCAAGTCGCTGTACACCATGGTGCGACGTGACGCCTCCGGGCGGCTCGTGCCCATCGCGTACTCGCGCTACTTCCAGGCGGCGAATGCGCGTGCGGCATCGAAGCTCCGGAAGGCTGCGGCACTTGCCGACGGTGCGGGGCATCGTCGCTACCTCGGACTGGTCGCCACGGCCCTCGTGACGGACCGCTACCAGGCAAGCGATCTGGCGTGGATGGACATGAAGCACAACACGCTGGACATCGTGATCGGCCCCATCGAGACCTACGAGGACGAATTGTTCGGTTACAAGGCCTCGAACGAAGCGTTCGTGCTCATCAAGGACAAGTCATGGAGCGAGCGGCTCGCGAAATACGCCGCGGAACTCCCGGGATTGCAGCGCGGAATTCCCGTGGACGCGCGCTACAAGGCCGAGCGGCCGGGCACGGATGCGGATCTCAATGCGTACGATGTGGTCTATGTGGCGGGACAGGCAAACTCGGGTGCGAAGACGATCGCCATCAATCTTCCGAATGACGAGACGGTGCAGTTGCAGAAGGGGACGCGCCGTCTGCAGCTCAAGAATGCAGTGCGCGCCAAGTTCGATCGCATCCTGGTGCCGATCGCCTCGGAACTCATCGCGAGCGATCAGCTCTCGCATGTCACGTTCGACGCCTTCTTCGAGAACGTCATGTTCCACGAGGTCGCGCACGGGCTGGGCATCAAGAACACGATCGACGGCAAGGGCACCGTTCGCGCCGCGATGAAGGAGCGCGCTGGGGCGCTCGAAGAAGGAAAGGCCGACATCCTGGGCCTGTACATGATCCGGCAGCTCAATGCGAGCGGCGAGATGAATGGCGAGTCGCTCGACGACAACTACGTCACCTTTCTCGCGAGCCTGTTCCGTTCCATGCGCTTTGGCGCGGCCGACGCGCATGGACGGGCCAACGTTGTCGCCTTCAACTTCCTGCGGGAGATGGGGGCATTCGCGCGGGGCACCGACGGCCGCTACCGCGTGGACATGGCGCGCATGCGTGCCGCGACCGACGAACTCTCGCGCCGCATCCTCACCCTGCAGGGCGACGGCGATTACGCGGGCGTTGGTGCGCTGTATCAGCGATACGGCGTGATCGATGCCGTCACACAGGGCGATCTGGATCGCCTGCGTACTCGCGGCATCCCCGTCGATCTGATCTACGATCAGGGGCGGTAGTTCGCACACCGCCGCGTTGGAAGTGTTCCGGCGCGGTAGTGTGGATCGTCCCTCACTTGAAATCGCCAGGCCACTGGAACTCCAGCGCGGCCTGGCGGTAGATTAGCCTCTCCCTCCTCCTGCCGACATGTTGCACGCCCTTCTCGTCAGCGTTCTCTCCGCCATGGTGCTCACCACTGCACCCCTTCCACGGGTGACCGTGCCTGCGTTCACCGGCCGCTCGGGCGGTCCGATGGCGCTGGTCGACAGCATCGTGGTCGAGAAGAAGGCGCATCGGATGACCCTCTTTCGCGACGGCCGCCCTGCGCGCAGCTACCTGGTCGCGCTGGGAGCGGCAACTGCAGGCGACAAGGTTCGCGCGGGCGATCGGCGCACGCCGGAGGGCGTGTTCTACATCGACTCGCGTCAACCGTTCAGCAAATACCATCTGGCGCTGCACATCTCCTATCCGGACGCGGCGCATCGCGCGCGGTCCGCGGCGATGGGCACCGTGCCCGGCGGCGACATCATGATCCACGGGCTGCCCAACGGAATGGGCGACGCGGGTTCGCGTCACCTCCAGAATGACTGGACGGATGGCTGTGTGGCGCTCACAGACCAGGAAATCGAGGAGATCTGGAGCATCGTGCCGATCGGCACGCCGGTCGAGATCAAGCCCTGACGCTGCTGCGCTGATGTCAAACGCCGCGATTGCTGACCTGTTCGTCGCGCGCTCGCGTCACCTTCTGAGTGTCGAGTACCCCACGAAGATCCGGCGCTGCCTCGCTGTGCTGCCCGAGCGCGCCACATGGCAGCGCGCCGACGAGGGATCCAACACCATCGGCAACCTGCTGCTGCACCTTGCAGGCAACATCCGGCAGTGGATCGCCTGCGGCGTTGGCGGCGCCGTCTCCTCGCGTGATCGCGCAGCGGAGTTCGCGGCACATGAGGGAGCGGATGCCTCCGTGCTCCTGAACAACCTGACGTTGCAGATCGCCGAGGCCGTCGACATCATCGGCGCACTGGAGCCCGCCCGCCTGCCGGAGCGCATTGTGGTGCAGGGGCGCGATGTGACTGTGCTCGACGCCATCTACCATGTGGTGGAGCACTGTGCGTTGCATACGGGGCAGATCATCCTGCTCACCAAGCAGCTCGCGCCCGGCGCCATCAGCTTCTACGAGGATGCTGGCGGCCGGGCCATTCCCCGCTGGCAGGAGTAGTCTGGCATTCCGGTCCGTGAACGCAGAACGAGCTGACAGCGCAGGCTGTCAGCTCGTTCGCATCAGTCCGGACGGCCGCGCGTCAGTAGATGTAGACCTTCGTGCCCACGGGAATATTCTCGAACAGCCACTCGATGTCGTCATCGTGCATGCGAACGCAGCCATGCGTGACCGCTGTGCCGATGGACTTCGTGTACGGTGTGCCGTGCAGCATGTAGCCGTCGCCCAGATCCAGGCGATAGTGTCCGAGCTCGCCTTCGAACTGGCGGTGTTTTGTGCCGAGGGGCGGGATGAAGATGGTGTTGTCGAAGACGATGTGTTCGTCGCGCGCCATCGGAACGAACTCCGTGGTCCCGGGGCGGATGATGCCGACCTCGTCGCCCACCGTCTTCAGCCGGGTCCCGTCCTTGAGCGTCACCGTGCGTCCGCGCTGCAGGCGTGCCAGTTTCAGATGGTGCTCATTGGCGACTTCCGCGAAGTGCCAGTCGGGGGGCGTCCACACCGGTTCCTTCTCTTTCTTCAGCACGGTGCGCAGACCGCGCGGCGTTTCGAAGCGCCACTTGCTGCTGCCGAATTCAAGGGTGGCGTTCGAGGCGGTGGCGACCGACGCGACGCGGAGGGTATCGTCGCGATCGATCACGCGAAGTGTCTTGTCGAAGACGTCCACCACAACGCGGTAGCCTTTGGCGTTCTCCGCGCGCATACGAGCGCTGGCCCAGGCCAGACTGTCCTTCTTCGACTTGAAGGATTTCGCGTTCGTCTCTCCCGCCTCGGCCACCACCTCCGACGCGCCGTCGGCGGCGGAGACGTCCGCGACCGTGCTGTCGGCGGCAGGAGCGTCGCTCTTCCGCGCAATCTTGCGCATGAGGGAGACGAACCAGTTGTGTGCGGTCCGCTGCTCCAGCGTGACGCCGGAGGAGTCGGTGGCGGCGGTCAGGGATTCCTGAGCAGGCACGGCCGACGCGACCGATACAAGCAGGAGCGTGCTCAGACAGAAACGATTCATGTCAACTCTCGGCATGGGTCCCGGATACTACACAGCGGGAAGCGTGAAAGTTCCACGCTCCCCGCTGTTGCCTTCCAAGGTGCAGAGAGGCTTAGTGGCCGAAGCTCAGGCCGACAATCATCGGAACGATGTGCGACGTATGCGTTCCGTTGGTCGTGGCACCGGCGAAGGCGAGCTTCTCGGTGTTGATCGTGACGTACTTGGCTTCCACGAACAACCGGGTTGCACCGCGACCCAGCATCACGCCACCACCGACATCATAGTGGTAGAACAAGCTCTTCGTGCCGCGGTTCGCGTTCGTGATGGCGACGTTCGTACCACCGGTCGTGAAGGGCGGGACGAGCGCAGGACGCAGCGCGGTGTTCTGCCCGGCCGTGACCACGACGCCGTCTGCCTGGTATGCCAGGAAGTCGGTGAACTTGTCGATACCGCCGCCGCCGAGGAAGTACAGGATCGGGTTCAGCTTGCCCTGACGATCAATGGGGAAGCGGAGCACGAGGTCTGCGCTACCAGAGTACAGACGGGGGTTCTGGCAACCACGGCAATCCGTCTCGCGATGATGCAGGAACGCTGCATCGCCGGAGAAGCGAATACCGAACGGGCCAGCACCCGGGAAGAAGCCGAGATGCGCGCTCGCCGCCGGACCATCCTTGGTGCTGTTCCGCCAGTTGTTCATCGGCGACGCGATTCCTCCGCCGATACCGAACTCGAAGCTGCGCATGGTGCCGAGGGGAATCATCTGCATGCGCATGACGGTGTCGTAACGCGTCATCATCATGGTGTCGCGACGTCCCGCCATCATGACGGTGTCACGAACATAGATGCGGACGGTATCCGTATGCATCATCGGGGCGGGCTCATCCTTGCGAACCGGGATGCGCCGGGTCGATCTGGCCTGCGCCGACGCTGTCACGGCTGTGCCGAGAGAGAAGGCGGCTGCGAGGCCGAGTGCACACAACACTGATTTACGGGTCTTCATTCTTGTCCTCCGTCGCCGTCGCCCTAGAATCTCGTTCCCCGCGGGCGAGGTTGCGGGTGCGACGAGGGTCGTCGCAGTTCTGCCGGACTCGGGGAATGGCAGACCGCGTGCCGCGGCGCTGGAAATGGGCAAGAAATGCAGAAAAAGGCGCCGAAATGCGGGTTTCCCCTACGTCTGCCGCGATTGCGATGCCCTTGGAGCGGTCTTTGTTCGGGCTGCTCCTGCTTTCCGGGCGACTCCTCCCGGTACCCGACCCCCGCCGTCCTGTGATCGCGATCACACCAGCGCGCGAAGTGTATCCGCGAGGGTGAACGGGTCGAATGGTTTGGTAACGAACGCATCCGCCCCCGCCTCCCGGAGCGCAACGCGCTGATCCTCCGCCAGCGCGGTCAGGAACACCACCCGAACGCCAGCATGACGTGGATCGCTCTTCAGCTGTCTGCAGGTGAAGGCTCCATCCAGGCCAGGCATCAGTCCGTCCAGCACGAACAGGTCGAACGTCCACGTGTTGGCAATCTCCAGCGCCTCCGCCCCTGACGCGGCCAGCGTCAACTCGATATCGGGCGACATGCCCAGCGCCACCTCGAGCAACAACCGGACATCAGCTTCATCGTCTGCGGCGAGTATCTTCATGGTCTCTCGTGGAACGGTAGTAGTCCCGCTCGCATCATACGCACCGCGGCACGCGCCCGCCAACCACCCAGCCGCCTCGCATGACCGCTACGCTCTCCGAACGACAGGCTCAGGCGCTCCGCCAGCTGCGCGACCGATTCCGCGCAACGCGGCAGAACACGCTCGACGCGTTCCGGCAGCTCGCAGTGACGCTCGCTGATTCACCAACGAATCCCGAACTGCTGGATGCCCTGCGGCGCGAGCTGCATCGGGTGCATGGGACCGCCGGAAGCTACGGCTATCAGGAGGCGAGCAGGCTGGCTGGCGTGGCGGAGCAGCGAGCGATCCGATGGGCGGGCGATGAGAATCTGGAGGTTGCCGGCCGCGCGCAGGCGATCCAGCACTTCACAGTGGCGCTCGACCTGGCATTCCGGCGCGACGATCCCGACGAGTCGGAGGCCGCCCCGGCCCCGGTAGAGAGCCGCACCGTGCGCGCTGTGGCCGCGGTGGCGCTGACGCCGGGGGAAATTGACCGCCTGCGCGCCGATGCAGCGGATCGCGGATATCGTGTAGCCTCCCTCGCCCCCGATCAGGCACCGGTGGGTGCGCTCCGGGAGATCGATCCGATCATCATCGTCACGAGTGCCGAACAGGCGGCACGGCTCGCCGACGCGGCGTGGATGGTGGGGGCGCCGCTCGTGGTCGCCGATTCGCGCCCGCGCCAGGTGCGCAGTGGCGCGGCACCGTCCCTCCCGCCCGGCGTGCTGCTCCTGGATACCGTCGACAGCTTTCAGGCCGTCTTCGATGTGGCCGAGCGAGCAGCCTCACGAAACAGCCTGCATGGCGCGGTCATCCTCTCGCTCGATGATGATCCGATGATCTCCGAGATCGTGCGCTACGTGCTCGGCCGCCCCGACGTCTCCGTACACACCATCAGCGATCCGACCGACCTCATGTCCGCGCTGGAGCGAGTGCGTCCATCGCTCCTGCTGATGGACATCAGCATGCCCGGCCGCTCCGGCATCGAACTCACGCGAGACGTCCGCACCAGCCCGGCGTGGCAATCGATGCCGATCGTGCTCCTCTCCGGCGACACCGATACCGCAAGCCGGGAAGAAGCGTTGCTCGCAGGAGCAGACGAGTTCGTCTCCAAGCCGATCTCGGTCTCCGAGCTCAGGTCCCGCGTGACGGACCGGCTCGAGCGACTGCGGCTCGAACGCCTCAGCGCATCGCTGCATCCACTCACCGGACTTCCAGCCGCCTCGCGTGCCCTGCGCGAATCGCAGCAGGCCTTCGAGCAGCTGCTGTCCACCGGATCGCCTGTCGCAATCGCTGTCCTCAAGCCCCGCGACGGCGAGCTCTCGCTCGCCGAGCGCGTAGCGTGGCAACGCGAGTGCGTTCGCGTAGCCGCAGGACTCGGCCCGGCGTCGCGTTTTGCGGGGCACCTCAGCGACGATGCGCTGTTGCTCGTGCTCGCACTGCCCATCTCGGAGGCGGCGTCGCAAATCGGCGCGATCGCCGATGGCGCGCCCGATGAGGCGCCAGACTGGCGCGCCGGCCTCTCGACGCCCGCCGATCTCCCGCGCGCCGAATTCACGCAGGCGCGCCGTGCGGCAGAGGAAGCTGTCGACGTCGCCCGTACGAGCGAACGTGAACGCGTGCATCGCTGGGTGCGGGACGAAGCCATGGTCGCCCCGGACGTCATCGTGGTGGAGGACGATCCCGCACTCTCCGACATGCTGCAGTACGCCCTGCGAGCCACCGGCTTTACCTGGCGAGCATTCGGCAACGGACGAGTGGCGCTCGAGTACCTGCTGGCCGCACGCACGCAGGATCGTCGCCCGATCGTGCTGCTCGACGTCGACCTCCCGGGCATGGACGGCTATTCATTGCACGAACGTCTCTCTGTGGATCGGCCCGGCGACTATGCGGTGGTGTTCGTGACGGTGCACGGCTCGGAATCCGACCAGCTGCGCGCGCTGCGCGCGGGAGCCATCGATTTCGTCATCAAACCGCTCAATCTCCGGATTCTGCTGGCGAAGATGGCCAGCTGGATGGCGCTCTCGCGCACCGACCGCGTCACGTGAGGCTCATCCATCTTCTCGTCGTGGTTGGCGTCGTCCAGTCGATCTTCCTGGTGGGGATCGTGGTGCTGCTGCTGGTGAACCGACGCCGCTCGTCCTGGCGCCGCCGGCAGTCGGCACAGGTTGCGGCCCTCATGCGCGGACCGCTGCAGAGCTGGCTGCTGGGCGAAGGCCCGGTCTCGGATGTCGCCCGCGTGCTGTCGGACGTGGATCCCGACGTCGCGCTGGATCACGCCATCATCATCACGACGTCTCGCGCTGCCGCGTCGCAGCGCGGGGAGTTCAGCGCGGCCATTCGCGGTTCCGGATGGGTGCACCGCGTGCTGGCACGTGCCACCTCCCGGCACTGGTGGCGACGGCTCGACGCCGCACGACTGCTGGCCGTGGTCGGTAGCGAACGCGATCGCACACTGCTGCATCGGCTGCTCTCGGATCCGCATCCCGCTGTGCAGGGCGTGGCAGCGGCCAGCCTCAGCCGGATCGCCGACATGGACGCGGTGACATCCGTGCTGGAGGGGCTGCCGCATCGTGCGCTCGCCGTCCGGCTCTACCAGTTCTCGATGCTGCGGGAGACGTGGTGGCTCGCGACGCCGGCGCTGCTCGAGCGCCTCATGCCGGATGCCCCCCCCGAGCAGCTGGACGTGTGGATCAGTCTCGCCGAGCATATCGGCACCGCGGAGCTGCTCGAGCGCGTCTGCGAACTCGCGCACAACGAGCATGCCACTGTCAGAATCGCGGTGGCCCGCGCGCTCAAGCGCTACTTCCATCCGCGATCGTACGAAACGCTCCTCGCGTATCTCGACGATCCGGACTGGCGTGTGCGCGCCGTGGCCGCTCGATCGCTCGGCACCCTCGGCGACGAACGCGCCGTGAATGCGGTGGCAGCCGTCATCGCGGATGCCCACTGGTGGGTCCGCTTTCGCGCCGCTCTGGCTCTCGCCCAACTGGGCGAAACCGGCCGCCGTGCCCTGCGAGACGCCCGGGCAGGACAGGATCGCTATGCCGCCGAGATGGCGACGATGGTGAGCGGACTCTCGCCTGGCAGCATCGTGGAGCTGTCCGAGGGATGACGCTGGCCGAGAGCGCGCTGCACTGGCTCCGGATCGGCCTGCACGTCGCCGACAACGGCATCCTCGTGTACTTCGTGGTGCTCAACACCTTCTATGCGATCCTGCTGATCCTGAGCATTCCCGAGCTGTGGAGCCACTGGCATCTCGCAGACGACGAGAATCTCAAGCACGTGCTGGGGTCGGAAGCGCTGCCGCCGTTGAGCATTCTCGTCCCCGCATACAATGAGGAGATCACCATCGTCGAGAGCGTGCTTTCGTTTCTCACGCTCCAGTATCCCCGGCACGAGGTGGTGCTGGTGAACGATGGGTCGCCGGACAACACCATGGAGCGGCTGATCACCGAATACGATCTGTATCAGGTGCCGCCGGCCGTACCCGTGACGGTAGCCACGAAGCCGGTGCGCGCCTATTATCGATCGCGCCGGTTCAGCAAGCTCTTCGTGATTGACAAGGAAAACGGGGGCAAGGCGGATTCCCTGAATGCCGCGATGAACGCCGCGCGCTACCCGTACGTGCTGGCGGTGGATGCCGACACGCTCATCGAGCCTGACGCCCTCCTGCGACTGGCGCGACCCTTCCTGCTGGGCAAGTCGGTGGCAGCGGTGGGTGGTACCATCCGCGTGGCGAATGCGTGCCGCATCGAGTACGGTCGCGTCGTGGAGGCGGGGGTCGATCACCGCTGGCTTCCAGGCATCCAGACTGTCGAATACCTGCGGGCCTTTCTGTTCGGCAGGCTTGGCTGGAACCGCCTGGGAGGCAACCTGATCATCTCCGGCGCCTTCGGCATGTTCCGGCGGGATCACGTGCTGGCCATCGGGGGCTATCGGGTGGCCACCGTAGGCGAGGACATGGATCTGGTGGTTCGGCTGCACCGATACCTTCGCGAGAATGATATCGCGGGGGAGATCCCGTTCATCCCGGATCCTGTCGCGTGGACCGAGGTGCCCACCTCCGCGGGGGTACTCGGCCGCCAGCGCGAACGGTGGCACCGTGGTCTCATCGAGATCCTGCTCGCCAACCGCGACCTGATGTTCAACCCGCGCTACGGCACCATCGGCATGCTGGCCTATCCGTATTTCTTCTTCGGGGAGATGCTGGCCCCTGTTGTTGAGCTCCTGGGATACCTCGCGCTGGTGCTCGGCCTGCTGATCGGCGGCATCGATTTCCAATTCGCATGGCTGTTCCTGCTCGTGGCGCTCGGATACGGCCTGCTGCTGTCGTTCTGGGCCATCGTGCTGGAGGAGCTGAGCTTCCGTCGCTATCCCCGGTTACGCGATCTCGGCTGGC
>JBBSVF010000019.1:0-19545 GCA_038233745.1 Gemmatimonadales bacterium | reverse complement strand
CTCCACGATGACGTCGTCCAGCCGCCTCTGTACGCTCGCCGTGGCTTCGGCCGCCGTCCTCGCCATGAGCGGCGCGGCCGCGGCGCAAGGTTCCGCGCCAGCGAACGGCGGGCCTGCATGGGCGGCGGTCCAGCAGGCGCTCGGCGGCAAGGGCACCATGCAGCCGGGAGCCGTGCTCAAGTTCGGCTTCCCGCGAACCGACTTGCAGGTCACGGTGGACGGTGTGGCCCTCAAGCCAGCGCTCGCCCTCGGTTCATGGGTCGCGTTCAAGCGCATGGGCACCAGCGCCTCCGCGCCGACCATGGTGATGGGCGACCTGGTACTCGCCGAGGATGAAGTGGGGCCGGTGATGCTCGCCCTGCAGCAGCGCGGCGTGAATCAGACGGCGCTTCACAACCACCTTCTGCACGAGTTGCCACGCGTGATGTACATGCACATCATGGCACACGGCGACGCGGCAAAGATCGCCGCCGACATCCGCGCTGCACTCGGCCAGAGCCGTACGCCGATGCCCACGATGCCTGGCGCCGCGGTGAACAACCCGACGCCCGTAAGCCCAGTACCGATCGACCTCGACTCCGCAGCCCTCGTTCGCGAACTCGGCGTCGCCGGCAAGGTGAACAGCGGCGTGTATCAGGTGAGCGTGCCGCGGATCGGGCGCGTGACGAACCACGGGATGGAGGTGCCGCCGTCGATGGGCGTCGCGACGGCAATCAACTTCCAGCCGACCGGCGGCGGCAAGGCCGCGATCACCGGCGACTTCGTGATGACCGCCGACGAGGTGAACCCGGTGATTCACGCACTGCGTGAGCACGGCATCCAGGTGACCGCACTGCACACGCACATGCTCAGCGAGAGTCCGCATCTCTTCTTCATGCACTTCTGGGCGAACGACGACGCGGTGATGCTTGCGCGCGGACTGCGCACAGCGCTCGACCGAATGAAGGTGAAGCGCCTGCCGGGAAAGGTTTAATGACCGCCACGATTCGCCCCTGACCGATGTCCGACACCGCTGAGTCTCCGCGATCGAGTGCGTCGGTGGCGATCCGCGCCGGCGTCGTTCGCGTGCTCCTTGCCGCTGTGCTGTTCGGTGCGAGCGCGCCGCTGGCAAAAGGACTGCTCGAGGACGTGAGCCCGCAGATGCTGGCCGGCCTGCTGTACCTCGGATCGGGACTCGGATTACTCATTGTGTGGCTCGCGCGCCGCACGCGGGTTGCGGCCGAGGCGCCGCTCAGCCGCAAGGATGCGCCGTGGCTCGCCGGTGCGATCACCGCCGGCGGCATACTCGCTCCACTGCTGCTCATGGTCGGGCTCGCGCGCACGCCTGCGTCGAGCGCATCACTGCTGCTGAACCTCGAAGGCGTGCTCACGGCGTTGATCGCCTGGTTCGTCTTCCACGAGCACTTCGACCGGCGGATTGCACTCGGAATGCTGGCCATCATCGCCGGTGGCGCGCTGATCTCGTGGACCGGACGAGCAGAACTCGGCGGCCTGCTCGGGCCTCTCGCCGTCGCCGGCGCGTGCCTCTGCTGGGCGATCGACAATAACCTTACGCAGAAAGTGTCCGCCGGCGACCCAGTGCAGATCACGATGATCAAGGGCCTCATCGCCGGAGCCGTCAACACAGGAATCGCCTTTGCCCTGGGCAGCCACCTGCCCACCGCATGGCGCGTTACCGCGTCCATGGGGCTCGGGTTCGTTAGCTACGGCCTGAGTCTCGTGCTCTTCGTGCTTGCACTCCGGGCCCTCGGTACCGCGCGCACCGGCGCCTACTTCTCCACCGCACCCTTCGTCGGTGCGGCGCTCTCGCTCGTGGTCTGGCGCGATCCGGTGACGTTGCCGCTCATTCTGGGCGGCGCGTTCATGGCCGCGGGCGTCTGGCTCCATGTGAGCGAGCGACACGAGCATGAGCACGCACACGAGCCGATGGAGCACGAACACATGCACGTCCATGACGAGCACCACCGGCACGCGCACGCGCCCGGCGACCCACCTGTCGGCGGGCCGGACAAGCCGCACAGTCATCGGCACCGGCACGAACCGCTCGTCCACAGCCACGCGCACGTGCCGGACATTCACCACCGCCACGGGCACGAATGACACCGAAATCGTCAGGGACACCTTCATGACGGCGGCACTCATGTCGCCCGTGCTCTCCACCACGCTGCGCTACGCGCTCATTCCAGTGGCGTTCACCGTCGTCGGGGCGGCGATGGGAGGGTATGTTCCGGCGCTCGCGCGCATTCGCGGTCATGTGTTGCACCTTGCCGCTGGTGTGGTGTTCTCCGTGGTGGCCGTCGAACTCCTGCCCGAGATCCAGCGCCGAGCGCTTGTGTGGGATGTGGTTCTCGGGTTCTCGCTCGGGATCATCACGATGATCCTCGTCGACAAGGTGCTGGACCGGATCAAGGATGGGAGCCAGCGCGACTCGGCGTCGCTCTCCATGTCGACGCCGACCTCGCGGATCCCCCTCAGCCTCCTCACGGCAGTAGGCATCGACTTCCTGCTCGACGGCCTGTTGCTCGGCGTCGGATTCGCCGCCGGCGCACGAATCGGAATTCTCCTCGCACTGGCGGAGGCCGCGGAGCAGTTGAGCGTGGGACTCGCGCTGGCCGGTGAGCTCCGTGAAGCAGGGATGAAGCCCGGACGGATTGTCTGGACGATCACCGCGCTCGGATCGCTCGTCTTCCTGAGCGCCATTGGCGGCGCAACGGTTCTGAGCGGATTGCCGAGCGGGGCGATGGAGGTCGTCCTTTCGTTTGGCGTTGCGGCGCTGCTCTACCTGGTGACGGAGGAACTCCTTCGCGAAGCCCATGAGGAGGTGGAGTCCACGACGGGTACGGTGATGTTCTTCGCCGGCTTCCTGGTGTTTCTTGTGATCGGGATGACGCTCGGGTAATCGGTCAGCGAACCTCGAACTCGCGCTGCATGCCATGCATGAAGTGCGGCTGGCCGTCCTTCGCGTCTGGCGTGAAGCAGATCACACCGTAATGGCCCGGTTTGAAGTCGCCCGTCATGACGACCGTTGCACCGGGGGCGATCTCTGTCACCCCGCCCACCGCGCGTCCGGGGGCGGGGTTGCCCTTCGGATCATACGCCCATTCGAGAAAATCCTTCATGCTCTTTCCGAGTGGGAACCAGTTCATCACCATCATGTGCGGCTGCGACGCCGAGTTGGTCACTGCGATCACGTGATGGCCCTGCGTGATTGGACGAGAGAAGGTGAAGTCGAAGTCCTTCAGGGTGACGGTGAGGTCGGCCTTAGGGAGCGTCGTGGCGCGAGGCGCGACTCGCGTTGGCGCAGTCACGGTAAACTCCTTGACCATCCCCTTCATGTAAGTGCGGGGCGGGATCTGGCCCCGGGACCTCGCAGTACGCCAGGTATCTTCCCGGCTCCAGCACGAGCGTGACCACAGCTTCGCCGCTGGGCGACGTTGCGTTCGGTCCGCCGACGGGGATGCATCCACGACGGCCGCACCCCGTGCCCTGCGTTGATGAGCGCCGCGATCCCGTCGCTCCCCGTCTTCCCGGAATCCATCCGCACGATGCTGAGATGGTGCGCCTGCTTGCCGTGGTTACGCAGCCGAAAGGTGGTCAGACCGGCGGGGATCGCAGCGGGCATCACGAAGGAGAAGTCGCGCGCCTCCACTGTCACGACCTTCGCGCGAGGTGTCGTGGCGGCTGCAAGGTGGCGGGTGCGTGCGACCTGCGCTCCGGCAATGAATGGGGAGACGACGAGAGCCAGCATCGTGACCAGGCGCGCGGCAGGGGCCTGGCACGTGGAGCGGCGCTCCGCGGGGAGCGGCTGCGGCGAGAGCGGGGACGTCGGCATGAGTGCTTCAGTAATCGGGGTGCGAAGCTGCGAGGGTCGAGTGTTGCCGCCGCAATTCCGGACGAGATCCTACGCGTTTCTCGTTCGACTGGCAAGTATTACACGATGCCGATCCGCCGGCGCCGTCCGCGGCGAGAGATGTAAAAGGCCTTCGCGCGAGGCTACTTGCCCAGGCGATGCGCGCCGGGCAAACGTGCCGCGACCCTATCGAACGTCAGCATGGCCAGCCCGTCCTGCTCGTAGCCGCCGTGAATCAGCCGATCCATGAGACCGGCGCCGCTCTCCTTGCCGCCCATCGTCGCAAGTACCCGTCTGGCAACTCCGGTCGCGCGGACTTGCGAGTCGGCCAGGAGTGCCGACAGTGCGCTCACGATGCGCCCGTGCGGGACCGAATAATGATGCCGGAGCGCGAAGTATGCTTCGCCGACGACGATGTCGGAGATCGCACAGGATCCGCGCGGCTGGGCTTCGAGCGTGCGCCGCGCAAGCTGGGCCTGCTCCACTGGCTCGCCGATGAGCAACCGCACGACGACCGAGGTATCGAGGCCACCGGTCATCGTGACGACGTTCCCCTGCCAAGTGCGATGCTCGCCCGCATCGCCTCGAGCCCATGGTCATCTGCATTGGTGGCGTACGCGTTCAGGGCACCGAACCACGCTGCGCCCGGATGCTGATCGCTCGGCGCGCCTCCGATGTCCGGTGAGTCGATCACCACGCGGATGCCTTCGGCGACGAGATCTCTCACGGTGCGTCCTCGGCGGGCCGCCTCCACCTTCAAGCGGCGGTATAGGTCGTCGTCCAGGTCGATGGTGGCTTTCATGTTAGCAAGCTAGCTTGTTAGCTCGCCAATACCAAGCATTGCGGGTGCGTCGTCCCCGACCAGGGCGGCCCTTCCCCAGCTCCTCGAGCGGCAACAACGCGTGTTCGGCCCGCACGAGCCCATCGAGTGATGCCTCAATCGTCCCTTGGCTAGGCGCTCGCCTGGTCACTCAGCTGCAGCGCTCCTCGACGCGAATCGGCAGGTGCGTGTATCCGTGCTCGGGATGATCGGAATCGATCGGTCCATCGCCCGCCTCACGGCGGATCGGGGGACGCCATCGCCGATGCACAGTCAATTGGGTTGTCGGAAATTGAATCGCTGCGTGAATCACTCCGCAACTGTTTTGGGCTATCTGGCATGCAAACTGCCGTACCACAACGCACATCCGGCGGTGGAGTCCGCCAAAACCGTCGTCTTCGCGATGACCAATGACTCCTGCTCGCCCTCACGGGCTGGCGGGAGCTTTTTTGTTTTTCCGGGTCCCACTCTGTGCACGCCGTCCGTACCGCCCGCGCTGGCGGGATGACACCCTTCGAACCACCGCATGACCGACGTCGACATTGGTAACACCAGCGACCACGTCCCCGGAAAGGGTCGGCCACGGTTGTGGCTGGTGTGGGTGCGGGAGCAGTGGAGACGACACATTGCGTGGCACGTGCTGGCGGCCGCGCTCGTGGCCATCGCGGCGCTCGGGCTCTTTGCGAAGGTCGGCGAGGACGTCTTCGAGCACGAGAGCGGCACCTTTGACGGGACGATCCGGGTCTGGATGCTCGCGCACCGTACACCGCAGCTATTCCGGATCTTTACCTGGGTCACGAATGCCGGAGGGACGCTTCCCGTGCTGGCCCTCACGACGCTTGTCTGTCTGTGGTTGTGGCGCGTCCACGGTCGGCACGCCGCGTCGGGCGCCGTGGCCGCGCCGGTGACCGCGGTTGCGCTCTTCTTCGGCATCAAGTTGTTCTTCGCGCGAGAGAGGCCGGTGGGCGCGCTGCACTTCGGCATTCGTAGCTACGCGTTCCCGAGCGGTCACGCGACGGTCTCGATGGCGGCTGCGGTCGCGGTCGCGTACGTGCTCTGGCGGGAGAAGCTGCTTCGAGCGACGCCGTCCCTGACCCTCGCCGTGCTCGTTCCCCTGCTGGTCGGTGTGAGCCGGACATATCTCGACGTCCACTGGGCCACGGATGTGCTGGGCGGGTGGAGCGTTGGCCTCTTCGTCGCGGGGTTCGGGGCCGTGATCTACGAACGATTGCGAAGGGACCCCGCCGTTGCGCGCGCCGAGCGTTCCGTCCATACGTCTGACGCGAGCGAACCACGATCGCCGCACCCACCTCCAACCGCCGATTCATGACCTCTCGTCACCTTCTCGCCGCCTGGCGTCGCCTCACGACTTCGGCGATGCTGACCACCCTGGCGCTGATGGCGTTCAGCTCCGCGAACGCGGCAGCCCAGGCAAGTCCCGACACGACGCAGGCGCCCCAGGACCGGCGCTTCCTTCGTCCCCGTGATCTCGGCGTGATCGGGGCAGGGCTCGGCGCGAGCGCGCTGCTCAGCCTGGCCGACGTGCGCATCGCGCGCTGGGATCAGTCGCCCGGAGTGCAGGGCTCCGCCGGGCGCACCCGTTTCGTGAACGGCGTCACGCGCGTGAACGAGACGACGCTCACGATTGCAGGCGTCGCCGCGTACGGCATCGGTCGCGTGGCGCAAGCCAGGACCCTGACCGACGTGGCGAAGCACACCACGGAGGCCGTGGTCCTCACGAGCCTCATCAGCCAGGCGCTCCGTGGTCCGCTGGGTCGTACGAGGCCGTACGTCACCAATGACAGCAACCAATACGACTTTCATCCCCTTCAGGGATTTCGCAGCTACGACAATCGGGCGTGGCCCTCCCTGCACTCCGCGACGGCGTTCGCGGCGGGCGCGGCACTCGTGAACGAGCTCCGCGAACGCCACTCCCACGCGCTTCCCTGGGCCGCCCCGCTGATCTATGCCGCCGCCGCGATGCCGGGACTGAGCCGTATGTACCTCAATCAGCATTGGGCGAGCGACGTCCTCGCGGGAGACGCCCTCGGGTTCGTCCTTGGTTCGCGGCTCGTGCATTACGCCCATTCCTCGCCGCCGGGCGCCGGCCCTCGGTGGCTCGTCGATGCGACGGTGACGCCGGGCGCTGATGGTGGCGTACTGCTCGGCTTTTCGGTACAGCGGTAGCCTCATTCTCCCTCACCAGAAATCACGGTCATGCAATTCATCAAGCGGAGCTCTCGGTCACGCGCGCACCGGAGTGTTCTCGTGCTGGCGCTCGTGGCATCGCCAGTCGCAACCCGCGGCCAGAGCCCAACCGTTGTTCCCGACACGAGTAGCGAATCACATGGCCGCTTCTTCACGGGGCACGATGCCGTGCTCGCAGGCGCATTCGCGCTCGGGACTGTCGCGATGTTTCCCCTCGATCAGCGGATCGCCCACGACATGGCCGGGTCATCGCTCAAATCGAATTCATTTGTCAAACACGCGGCGGATGCGTTTCGTGTGACCACTATCCCGGGCAGCACGGTCATCGGCGGCGCATTGTACGTCGTCGGCCGCGCCGCTCACATCCCACGGATGGCAGATCTCGGTCTGCATGGCACTGAAGCGCTGCTCGTGGGCCAGGCCCTCGGCAGTCTCGCCAAGGGAACGCTCGGCAGAGCTCGTCCGTACATGGTTGCGGACAGTAATGCGCACGACTTTGAATTCCTGCGCGGGTTCCGGAAGGGCAATGACTACTCCTCGCTGCCATCAGGACACACGATCGCGGCCTTCGCCGCAGCGTCGGCCGTGACGGCCGAGACCTCGAAGTGGTGGCCGCATTCCACGCCGTATGTCGGCACACTCATGTATGGCGGGGCGACGATGGTCGCCTTCGAGCGGTTGTACAACGACAAGCACTGGGCGAGCGACGTCATGCTTGCGGCGGGTATCGGGATCTTCAGCGGCCTGAAGGTCGTCAAATTCAACCACGATCATCCAGACAACCGGGTCGACCGGGTGCTGCTCTCGGGAAGCATCGTCCCTGCACCCGATGGTGGTGCGCGATTCATCTGGACGCTCGTCCCGTGACAGAGCTCTGGCGCGCTCTCGTCCTCGGCATGATCGAAGGCACTACCACGCAATGCCCTGGCGAGCGACGCGGGATGCCGTGCGCCAGCTGAGATCCTGACCCGCGATCATGCCTTGACATCCTACAATACGACCGCCACTGTGTTGTCGAATCTCTAGGCATCGGAGTCATGGCCATTCACACCGATCTGCTCCAGGGCAGTCTCGACCTCCTCATCCTGCGCAGCCTCCTCCTCGGCCCGCTGCACGGCTGGGGAATCTCGAAACGCCTCCATCACCTCTCCGGCGAGCTCCTCGAGATCAAGCAGGGCTCCCTCTACCCCGCACTTTATCGCCTTGAGCAACGGGGCTGGCTCGAGGCGGAGTGGGGCGTCTCGCCCGAGGGTCGAAAGGTGAAGGTCTACTCGCTGACGAAGGCGGGCCGCAAGCAACTCGCTGCAGAGCAGGAGCAGTGGCGTCTGTTCTCGGGCGCCGTCGCTCGTATCCTCTCGGCCACCTGAGGCGGTCGGTCGTGCGACACTTCGTCAGTTCGCTACTCCGTGGACGTTTCGTCGGCAGAGACACTGAAGCCGAGATGGAAGAGGAAATGCGAGCGCACATCGAGCTCGAAGCGGAGGAACTCGTCCGCGGAGGCGTGGACCCCGCGTCGGCGCATCGCCAAGCCGCAGCACGATTCGGCGGTGTCGCGCAAGCCATCGAGTTGGCAAACGACCACCCTTCGCGTGCCCTGCTGCGCGACGTCTGGAGAAGCATGCGCCTGGCGACGCGCACGGTTCGTCGGTCGCCCACCTTCTCGCTGATCACGATCATCGCCCTCGGCTTGGCGATCGGCGTGACGACGACGGTCTTCAGTTTGCTCGACGCAGTGCTCAACCCGCCCATGAGTGTTCCACACCCCGAGCGGCTGTTCGTGGTCAAGTTCGTGGGGAGCGCACCGGGCGGCAGGATGGACTGGACGCTGCCCGGACGACTGCTGGATCTGCCCAACGCCAGCGTAGCGGCGCACGCGGGCTTTGCACCTGACGCGGCAACCCGAACGGTCGAGGTGGGATCGACGATCCGGCATGCCAGCGGCGTCACAGTCTCTCCCGGTTTCTTCACCACACTCGAAGTCCCAGCGTCAGAGGGCCGGCTTGTCCCTCCCACCGATCCTGTGGACGCGATGCAAACGGTCGTGATCAATGACCGGCTGCGCCGCGAGCTATTTCCAGGGGAGGAATCGGCGGTGAGCCGAGTGATGCTCGTGGAGGGTCAACCGAAGACGATCATCGGTGTCGTGCACAGCGACCCGACAATCGGCGCCCTGGGCAATGACCTCTGGCTCTTTCCGTCGCCCGGGCAGGTGATTCGCCCGGTATTCATCCGACTGAAACAAGGTGTATCGACTGACAAGGCGAAACGCGAGCTCGCGACACTCAGCCGGCGCGTGGTGTCGGAACTCGGCTACTCCAGCGCGGACGCAATTTTTGTTCTCTCTCCCGCGGCGAGTGCGCTCCGCGCGCGCGGCTTCCACTTCGCGCTCCTCGGTGCCGGTCTCGCCGTGCTCCTGATTGCGTGCGCGAACCTCGCCAACCTGCAGCTCGCGCGCGGCATCGGGCGCAGTGGCGAGATCGCCGTTCAGGCGTCGCTCGGCGCCACGCGGGGTCACATCGTGCTGCAACTCATGGCCGAGAACGGGGTGCTTGCCATGGGCGGGATGTTGCTGGCGGTGTGCCTGACGGTCGGCGGCAACGCGATACTTCGCGTCACAATCCCGCGAAGTCTCGGGGGTTACATCATCGCGCCGCAGACGAGTTGGCGCGTGGTGGTATTCGCCGCGGTTGCCACACTCCTCAGTCTCCTGCTCGTGGGTCTGTGGCCCGCGCTCCGCGCGTCTCGCGTCGATTTGAATGCGCTGCTGAAGTCGCGCGCAGGCACGGGAGCGCACCGCTACAACGCGCGCTGGTACGGCGCCTTGGTCATCGCACAGATTGCGCTCACGATGCCGCTCGCGGTGTCGGCAACCGTTCTGAGTCTGACGGCCTGGAATAGTGCCCGGCTGGAGACCGTCCTCGCCGTGTTTGGCTACGACCCAACCTCGATCGTCGCGGCGCACTTCGTCTGGCCGCGACCGGATTCCGGCGCGACGCTCGCGGTCTCTGATGTAGCTGCCATAGTGATGGGGACGGCTCGACGCGTTCCCGGTGTGGCGGCGACGACCATCGTGCTCTCCGCCACTCCGCAGCACGCGACGGTCACCGTGACGGACGCAATCGGTGGCATCCGCGAAGTCCCCACCCCAGTCTGGCGCTATCGAATCGTGTCTCCCGCCTATTTCGACGTCTTCTCGCGCGTCATGAACAAGGGCACGGGATTCGAACCGGGGACGGCGGATGGTTCCGTCGTCCTCGATGAGAACACGGCCCACACGCTATGGCCGAACGAGTCGCCGATCGGAAAGATGATCAAGATGGGCGACGCGCGATCGAACGCGCCGTGGCATCGCGTGCGCGGCGTCCTCGGGAGCCCGCTGGATCCGGCATGGCAAGCGATGATGCGCGAGGCCGGCGTGATGCGTCTTACCGAGGTCTACATGGTCCTGACGCCGGACGACAGCGTGCCCATCGGACCATACAAGCGATATGAGTTTCCGCTCTACGCTCGAGCGCCGGGCGATCCGCAACGCGTCGCGTCCGAGTTGCGCCGTGCTTTCGTCGCGAGTACTCCCGTCGCGCCCAAGGTACAGCTCCAGACCGAGTACCTGCGCATTCCGCAGCAGGTGGAAACCGCGCGCTTTGTCTCGCGACTCTTCCTCGTCTTCGGCGGCGTTGCGCTTGGGCTCGCTGGGCTCGGGGTCTACGGCATCATCGCCCAATCCGTCGCCGATCGGCGGCGCGAGGTCGCGATCCGTGTGGCCCTCGGCGCGACGTCTCGCCAGATCGTCCATGCGTTGCTGCGGGAGCGGAACGTGGTCCTGCTGGCGGGAATCGCGCTCGGGTTGCCGCTCTCCCTTGCGACGCAAGGCGCGGTCGCCGCCTTCCTCTCATTGTTGCCTCCGTTCGGGATCTGGGCGCACGCAGCCGTATGTGTCGGCCTGTTTCTGTTCTTCGCCGGAATCGCGATGGTTCCGGCCTGGCGAGCCGCCGCATCGGCTCCGATGGACATCCTGAGGGCGGAGTAGAGCGATGGACATTCAACGGGATTCACCGCGCTCGCATGGACGCACGCTCATCGCGCTGGCGGCCGTAACGGTGCTCATCGGGGCGACCGTCGCGCTTACGCGTCTTCGTTCCGCCGAACCGACTGTCGAGCGCTCCTTGCTCACCATCGACGTCGTCTCTCGCGGTGAGGTGGTGCGTGACGTCCGCGCATCGGGCAGCCTCGTCGCCGACAACATTCGCATTCTCGTCGCCTCCACCGGTGGGCGTGTGGAAGGCGAGCCCGTGCCGGTTGGTTCACAAGTGGAGCCCGGAACCGTGATTGTTCGACTCGCGAACCCCGACGTCGACCTCGCGGCGCTGCAGGTGGAACAACAGATCGCCCTCACGGCCACAGGGCTCGCACAGCTTCGGAATCGACTGTCGCAGGACGACGCGTCGCAGCAGGCTGCCATCCTGCAGCTCCGGTCACAACTCAGGGAGGCGCAGCGTAACAGTCGCGTGCTTGACTCGCTCGATCGACGCGGCCTTGCGTCGCGGAACGAGGTTGCATCGGCGCGGGAGCGCGCCGAGGAACTCGGATTACGGATGCAGATCGAGCAGGGTCGTCTGGCCAGCATGCGACGCGCCGCGTCAGATCAGGTACGACTCACCGAACAGCAGATGGCCGGACTCAGTCAGATGCTTGTCGAGCAACGCCGGCGCGTGTCCGCATTACAGGTCGTTGCCGGGCAGACAGGTCAACTCCAGTCGCTGGGAACACCGAGACTTGAGCTCGGCCAGTGGGTGAACGCGGGCGCGGAGCTCGCGCGAGTGGCGGATCCCGGGCGCATGCGGGCGCAGTTGCGTGTGCCGGATCTTCTGGCGCGCGAGGTCGTCCTGGGACAACACGTTCTTGTCGACCTGCACGACGGCGTGGTGCCCGGCGTAGTCACTGGTATCGATCCAGTCTCGCGCGCCGGCAGTGTCATGGTGGATATCCGGCTCCTGGGACCGCTTCCGCGGAGCGCGCGGCCCGACCTCGCCATCGAAGGTGCCATCGAGCTCGAACGGCTTCCAGACGTGCTGCGGCTCAGCCGTCCGGCGTATGGGGCGCAGCGCGGCAAGTCACAGCTTTTTCGGCTCATTCCCAATCAGCGCGAGGCGCAGCGCGTGGACGTGGACCTTGGCCGGGGCTCGGTGACCACCGTGGAGGTGCTTCACGGACTGGCGCCGGGCGACAGCGTCATTGTGTCCGATGTCTCCTATCTCGTTGACTCCCACATCCGGATTCGCCCATGAGTGATCCTGCTCGCGGAACGCCGCTGCTTCATCTCGACGCTGTGAGCAAAGTCTTCCTTACCGAGGCGATGGAAACGCACGCATTGAGCGACGTGAGCCTGTCCATTGCACCCGGTGAATACGTCGCCATCAGTGGACCGTCCGGCTGCGGGAAGAGCACGTTGCTCTCAATACTTGGTCTGCTGGATGCACCAACGAGTGGGCGGTACGTGCTCGCCGGTGAGGAGGTCGCCGAGCTGAGCGCGACTGAGCGGGCACGTGTGAGGAACCGCCAGATTGGCTTCGTGTTTCAGGCGTTCAATCTCGTCGGTGATCTCACAGTGTTCGAGAACGTCGAACTGCCACTCTTCTATCGCGGGATGCCGGTGGCGGAGCGCAGGCGACGTGTGAGTGCTGGGCTGGAGCGAGTGGACATGGCGGCTCGCGCGTCGCACTTTCCGGCGCAGCTCTCGGGCGGCCAACAGCAGCGCGTGGCAGTCGCGAGGGCGGTGGCGGGCGATCCCGTCATCCTGCTCGCCGATGAGCCGACAGGAAATCTCGACTCGGTGAACGGCGAGAGCGTCATGCAGCTCCTGGGCGCTCTGCATCAGCAGGGCGTCACGGTGTGCATTGTGACGCACGATCACCGATATGAGGCGCGCGCGGAGCGCGTGATCCGGTTGCTGGATGGGCGGTTGGAGGAGTGTCGTGCTGCGGTTGATGGGTGACGAATCGTCGGCGAGCGGCCTTCATTTCACCCCAGCCGACCGAGTTCGGTGTGGCCGGGCGCCACGCAACTCCTGAACTGTGAGTTATGAAACGAGAGCGTGAGAAGATGACGGTCAGAGTAGTTTCGCTTCACAGTGACGACGCTGGCGATGGCCGCGTGGAGTGCACCGCGGCGCAACGTCTGGCCATTGTCGCGGATCTGAGCCGGCGCATGTGGGCACTCACAGGACGGGCAGGGTCGGCG
The DNA here is from genome assembly GCA_038233745.1 of Gemmatimonadales bacterium. Lineage (GTDB taxonomy): Bacteria > Gemmatimonadota > Gemmatimonadetes > Gemmatimonadales > Gemmatimonadaceae > AG11. The sequence goes on along the minus strand of JBBSVF010000019.1, from coordinate 6,430 downwards.
TACACGCGAGACGATACCCGTGAGGCTGACACGCTGGGCGAACAATAGATTCGTGAGCGCACGCAACGACGAATATGACGATATTCTGGCCGCGTGGATCTCGTGGCGAACAAGCGCGCGTCAGGCCGCGACATGGAATCGCCGACGTGAAGGGCCTGGGCGGCAGACGTTAGTTAAGCCCCCCGCCAGACGAAAGCCTCCCACCACCGTCGCTGGAAGGCTTTGTAGGTCTCGGTCAATTCCGATCAATGCTTACCGCCCTGCCCCTCCGTTCGGGCAGGAGCTTTCACGCCTGGTGAGACTGCGATCCCCTATCGATACACGTCGCGTCGGTGGCCGACATCGACCACCAGAACGACGAGCAACTCGTCATGGATTTGGTACAGGATGCGATAGTCCCCGGTGCGCACGCGGTAGACGTCGTCGCTGCCGCTGAGCTTTCGTACGCCGGGCGGACGGGGATCGTCGGCGAGCTCGCCGATCGTGTCACTGACGCGCTGGCGGACGTCGACAGTGAGCTTCCTGAGTGCCCGCATCGCGGCGGGCACCAGTTCAATGCTGTATCCCATCAGGGTCTCCTTGGACGGGAGTCCCCAGCGGCCCGAGCGTTACTTCACCCCGAGGTCGGCCTTCGCCTGACTCCACGGGATACGCGGCCCCTTCTCTGTCAGCGCCTTCTTCGCGACGATCAGGTCCGCGCGGTCCTCGAGCTCTTCCAGGAGCCGGAGATCCTCGATGGGGATGATCGCCACCAAGTCCTTGCCGTGCCGCTGCAGCACCATACGCTGGTGCCCGTAAGAAACCTCGCTCAGTACCTCCGAGAACCTCTCCCGAACCTCACTAGCGGGTAGACGAGCCATGCACACCTCCTCACGGTCTGGCGGTCCCGATGGCAGCGCTCGCACCTCTCGGCAACGAAGCGGTAGCGGCAGGAAGTCCAGACTCGCGCTCCGGAGTGAGAGGAGTACGGCCGGCACCATCCCGGTGGCGGGCGACCTCTCGCTCGGTCACGTGCACGTGCGACAGGATCTCTGCCCCACGCTCAGACCCGTGGCCTGATCAATTCCACGGATGTGGTCCCCCCTGGGACCGATCCGCCAGCGCCGGTTCCCCGACGTCGACCGAGTGAGCCTTCCGCCCTCCCGGCATCGCTCGTAGGAAAACGCCTACTTGCGCCGTACAATTTGTACGAATCGTACAGATCTGGCAAGGGGCCTTGGCAGGTCAGCATGCAATCGCCACCAGAGGGAATAGCTGCTGTTTGTGCGGATCGGGAGTTCGACCGCTGGGTGCGACCGGCAGGTCGGTGGAACATGATCGCTGAGCGATGCGGGCAGTCGCCCCCTTGCCCGATCGAGCCTCCGCCGTCGAGCAACTCATCGTGTCTGGTATCAAACGCAGCGAGTGAACCGTCATCCGAGCGACCGCCCGCCTCAATCGCCTCCATAGCATTCAAGCGCGAAAGAGCGCCGCGTGGTTAGCCCCGGGTTACCCGAGGACCACACGGCGCTCTCGCAAATTGCTGATTGACAACCACTTACAACGAGCGGGCGACCGGACTCGAACCGGCGACGTCCAGCTTGGGAAGCTGGCATTCTACCAACTGAATTACACCCGCAAGCGCCGGCACCGCCGACTCAGGAATGTACGCCCGCACCCATGGCGTCACAAGCCGAGCTTCCCCTCCGGGGCGGGCGCTTGCGTCGCCCCGCCCCGATGGGCATCGTATCGCCAGTCGATGATCCTCGCCGCCTCCCCTTCCCCGCTGCAGCCGATGCGCCACACGCCGCTCCTCGCTCTCCTTCCACTCGCGTTCCTCGCCACCGCATGCGCGTCGGGCACGGGAGGCGCATCCTCCTCGTCCACGCGAGACCGCGTCCTGATCACCGGGGCGGACGGGACGGTCGTGCGTCAGACGTCCGACGTCAACGTGGCCATGAGCTTCGAAGCCCCCATGGACCGGGTGTGGAATGCCGTGGTGGCCACCTACGACGATGTCGGCATCCAGGCGAACACCGCCGATCGCGCGGCTGGGCGGTACGGCGTGGTGAACTTCCCGGTCCCGAACCAGTTGCGCAGCGTGTCGGTCGGCCAGCTCTTCAGCTGCGGTTCCAACCTCACCGGCCCCAATGTGAACCAGGGCCGCGTGCGGGCGGACGTCATCACGACCCTCACCGCCAGGTCCGGCGGTGGCACCAACGCCGCGATGCTCGTCACCGGCGTCCTGCGCAAATTCGACGCAAGCTCCACCGACCCGATCACCTGCCAGTCGACGGGACGGCTCGAGTCCCTCATGCAGAAGTCGATCGAACGAAAGCTCAGCGAGACGAAGTAGGGAGCACTGCACACGCGAAGGGCGGTCCCGAACCCGGGACCGCCCTTGTGCTATGTGCCGTGCGTCGTCGACCCCCGACCCGCCTGATCCAATGACCCGAGAGCCACAGGTGAGAATTGAACTCACGACCGCTCGATTACGAATCGAGTGCTCTACCCCTGAGCTACTGTGGCAACTCCACCAGCGCATGCCCTGGCGCGGATTTGAACCGCGACGCCTTTCGGCACCACCCCCTCAAGATGGCGTGTCTACCAGTTTCACCACCAGGGCGCTGCTACCATACCAACGGGGCCGACGGGGCTCGAACCCGCGACCTCTCGAGTGACAGTCGAGTGCTCTAACCAAACTGAGCTACGGCCCCTCACACAATCGGCGCTCGCCTGGCGCACACCCGCCGCCACCGAATCCGATCTCCTGCGCCGCGTGTCACCGCGGTCCTGCACTGCTCCTGCCTCTGCCCGTCCGCGCATCGGCATCCTGACACGTAGCCCGTACGGGAGTCGAACCCGTCTCTGCACCGTGAAAGGGTGCCGTCCTAACCGATAGACGAACGAGCCATGGAGTAGCGGTAACGGGATTCGAACCCGTGTTCCAGCCTTGAGAGGGCCGTGTCCTAGTCCCCTAGACGATACCGCCGTGGCCTCCCGAGCCGGTCACCCGCCTCGGTCGTTCCTGCACCTTCACTTGTCAAAAACCCTTCTCCCGCACAGGCCCGCAGGGACTCGAACCCTGAACCGCCGGTTTTGGAGACCGGTGCTCTACCAATTGAGCTACGGACCTAAACCGCCGGGGTTCGCCCCCGCCGTCCTGCTACTGCGCCCTGCTCACTCACCCTTCAGGAGGGGTGGCTGACGGGAATTGAACCCGCAACCCCCGGTGCCACAGACCGGTGCTCTAACCGATTGAGCTACAGCCACCATGGTCCCGCCACCCTGCGCGGGGCTCCGCGGGATGACTTCCGCAGAGAGCCTTGAGTGTAATCATCCGAACCTGGGTTTTCAACTGCCCCGCCCCACGGGTTCGGCCCTGCGTCCTACTTCGCCCGCTCGATGTACTCGCCCGTCGTGGGATTCACCCGGATCTTCTCCCCGGTGCTCAGGAACTCAGGCACATTCACCATCACCCCGTTCTCCAGCTTCGCCGGCTTGCTCGACGCCGTCTTCGTCGCCGTCTTCATCACGGGATTGGTCTCCACGATCTCCAGCGTCATCGAGTTCGGCAGCCGAATGGCCACCGCCTTCTGATCGTAGAACTCCGCCTGGATCTTCATCCCCGGTTGCATCCACTGCGCATTGTCGCCCAGCGCCTCTTCCTCCATCTCCAACTGATCGTAGTTCGAGACGTTCATGAAGTGGTACGTGCCACCGGCGTCGTACATGTACTCCAGCTCGTGAGTCTCCATGTGCGCCGGCTCGATGGAATCGGCGGCGCGGAAACGATGATCGAAGCTGTTGCCGTTCTTCAGGCTCTTCAGCTTGGCCTGCACCATCGCCCGCAGGTTGCCCGGCGTGTGATGACGAAACTCCACGACGCGGACCGGCTCGCCTTCGAAGACGATGACCATGCCGCGACGGATCTGCGTGGCTGGAACAGCCATGGGAACCCCTGCATGAAGTGGGACAGCCTTTAAAGCTAAATCGCCCGAAGAGCACGGGCAACCGTCATTGACCGCAGTTGTCACGCGCGGAGAGAACTGTCCCCTGCCCCGCTCACCGCCCCCGCAGCACCGGCTCCAGCGTCTTCCATACAGTCTCCGTCACGATCCGCTCCCCCGCATCGTTCGGATGAATGCCGTCGGCCTGATTGAGCCGCGGCATCCCCGCCACTCCCTCCAGCAGAAAGGGCAACAACGTCACCCCATGCTGCGCCGCCAATGCGGGGTACATCCCGTGAAATGCACTCGTATAGCTCCGGCCAAGATTCGTGGGCGCCTCCATCTGCACGAGCACCACCGCAGCGCCCGGTTGCTCTCGCGCGATCCGCGTCAGCACCGAATCGATTGTCGCTCGCGTCGCCGCCACCGCCTGCCCCCGCAACCCATCGTTCGCCCCCGTCTCCACCACGATCACACTCGCCGGCTCCTGTAGCACCCAGTCGAGCCGGCGCAGCAGCCCCGCCGAGGTCTCCCCACTCACCCCGGCATTGGTCACGTCGAACTGCAGACCCGCCGCCTCGATTCGTCGCTGAATGCGCGCGGGATACGCACTGTCGGGATCGAGCCCCAGCCCCGCCGTCAGCGAGGTGCCCAGAAAGAGCACACGCGGCCGAGCCACGGGCGCCACACGCTGGGCGGTCCCGGTATCAGATTTGGTGGACGCTGTGTGCGTCGCCCCTCCGCCGTTCGGTGAACACGACGCCAGCACCGCCGTCGCGAGTACCATCCCCACCGTCGTCCATTTCACTGCCGCCATGCTCGAAGCCCGCACGTTGTCAAAGGAATACCAGAGCGGCGACCACCGCCTCTCCGTACTGCGCGACGTCAGCTTCACCATCCCGGACGGTGCCTTCGTCGCCATTGTGGGCCCCTCCGGCAGCGGCAAGACAACCCTGCTGGGCCTGCTCGCCGGCCTCGACGTGGCCTCCAGCGGCAGCGTGCTGGTGGACGGCGCCGACCTCACGGGCATGAGCGAGGATCAGCGCGCTCGGCTGCGCGGTGAGAAAGTTGGGTTCGTGTTCCAGAGCTTTCAACTGATCCCCACCCTCACCGCCCTCGAGAACGTTCAGATCCCCCTCGAACTTCGCGGTGATGCCGGCGCCCCCGCTCGCGCCACCGAACTGCTCCAACGTGTGGGACTGGGCGCCCGCCTTCATCACTTCCCCAACCAGCTCTCCGGCGGCGAGCAGCAGCGCGTCGCCATCGCGCGTGCCTTCAGCAACTCCCCCCGCATCCTCTTCGCCGATGAACCCACCGGCAACCTCGACAGCGACACGGGCTCACATATCGTGGAACTGCTCGAGACCCTGAACCGCGAATCCGGGACCACGATCATCCTCGTCACGCACGACCTGTCGCTCGCGAACCGCGCGCAGCGCGTGATCCGTCTGGCAGACGGTGCCGTGATCAGTGACGCGAGCCCCGCATGAGCTTCGCCGCCCTGCTCGGCCTGGCCTGGCGCGAGAGCCGCTCCGCGCGCCGCCGGCTGCTGCTCTACATGTCGTCCATCTCGCTCGGCGTCGCCGCCCTCGTGGCGATCGACAGCTTCGCCAGCAACACCCAGCGCAGTGTGCGCGAGCAGTCGCGCGCCCTGCTCGGCGGCGACCTGTCCCTCAAGGGCCGCACGGACTACACGAAGCCTGTGCTTGCCGCCCTGGATTCGTTGAGGGCCGAGGGGGTGGGAGTCGCCGATGTGACGTCGTTCGCGTCGATGGCGCTGGTGCAGCGCACCGGCCTCACGCGTCTCGCGCAGATCAGGGCCGTCACACCCGGCTACCCCTTCTACGGCGAGATTCTCACCAATCCCGCGAATCGCTGGGCCACGCTGCACGACGGCCGCTACGCGCTGGTGGATCCCTCGCTGCTGGTGGCGCTGAACGCGCGCCTGGGCGATACCCTGGCACTCGGCTTCACGCAGTTCGTGATCGCGGGAACGCTCACGAGCGTGCCGGGCGACGTGGGTGTCACGAGTGCGATCGGGCCACGTGTGTACATCCCGGCGCGCTATCTCGACGAAACGTCGCTGCTCCTGTTTGGCAGCCGCTCCGATCACGAGACACTCATCAAGCTCACGCCGGCCATGCCGCCGAATCGCTTCATCTCGCGATTCAAGACGCGCCTGGAGGCGGCGCAGGTGCGCTTCCGCACGGCGGCGGAAACGGAATTCAATCTCACGCAGGCCATCGATCAGCTTCGCGTCTTCCTCGGGATGATCAGTCTCGTGGCGCTGCTGCTGGGCGGCATCGGTGTGGCGAGCGGCGTGAATGCCTTCGTCATGCGCAAGATCGACACAGTGGCCATCCTGCGCTGCCTTGGGGCGACCAGTGGCCAGGTGTTGGTGGTGTACGTAGTGCAGGCGGTGGCCATGGCCATTCTGGGGGCTGCACTGGGCGCGGTGCTCGGCGTCGCCTTGCAACTCGCGATGCCGTATGTGCTGCGGG